>PUMS01000008.1 GCA_003551485.1 Phycisphaeraceae bacterium
CCAAGCCATCACCCGCCTCCGAAGGAAACGCCATCCATCATGTCCGAAGACCGCCCCAACGTCCTGATGATCATGTGCGACCAGTTACGCCACGACTGGCTCGGCTACCGTGGCGGACCGGTCGACACCCCGCACATCGATGCTCTGGCCGCCCGGTCGCGCATCTTCACCCAGGCCGTGTGCAGCTCGCCGGTGTGCGCCCCTTCACGCATCGCTCTGGCCGCGGGCATCAGGCCCCACCGCATGGGCGCGATGGACAATCACGCCTACCTGCCGCTCTCGCAGGGGACCTGCTACAGCCAGTTTCGCAATCACGGCTACCACGTCGGCTGCTGCGGCAAACTCGACCTTGCCAAGCCCGATCCGTACAACGGCCTGGGCGGCAACCGTCCACTGACCTATGCCTGGGGCTTCACCTACCCCCACGAGTGCGAGGGCAAGATGCACGCCGGCCGGGGCGACCCGCCCAACGGCCCCTACACCGACTGGCTGCGCCGTCAGGACCCGGCGCTTCACCGGCGGTTCTGTGAAGATGCCCGGCGGCGCGGCGGGGGCACGATCAAGGTCCTGGCACCCTCCGTGCTGCCGGCCGAATGCTTCGAGGATGTCTACATCGGCCGCCAGAGCTGCCGGATGCTCGAGGCGATGCCCGCGGACTTCCCCTGGCACTTTTTCGTCAGCTTCGTCGGCCCGCACGACCCGTTCGACCCGCCCGTCGAGTATTACCGGCTCTTCCAGGATGCGCCGATGCCCCCCGCCATCCCCTGCGAGGGCGATGGCCGGCCGGCGCGGTACAACCGCTCGGGCAGCACTTTGCCGCGGGCCGAGCAGATCGCCGAAGCGCGGCGGCTCTACAGCGGCTACGTCAAGTGCCTCGACGACCAGGTCGGCCGCATCCTCGAAGCGCTCGATGAGCGCGGCGGGCGCGACAGCACCTTTATCCTCTTCACCAGCGACCACGGTGAGATGCTCGGCGACCATGGCCGCTGGACCAAGAGCTGCCAGTACGAGTCGGCCCTTCGCATCCCGCTGACCATCGCCGGGCCGGGAATTGAGCCGGGGATGAGCGATGCCCTCATCGAACTGATCGACCTCAACCCGACGATGCTCGAGCTCGCCGGCGTGCCCATCCCGCCGGGGCTCGATGCCCGATCGGCAGCGCCCCTGCTGTGGGGCCGGACCGACGCCCACCGCGAGTTCACCATGGCCACGCTCACCGGCCACGGCTGCATCCGCACGCGCCAGTGGAAGGCGATCCTCGGTGGCGATGGCGAGCACGAGCTGTACCACCTCGCCGAAGACCCCGGCGAACGCTGCAACGTGATCGCCGACCATCCGGATGTGTTCGCCACGCTGCGTCAAAGCTACGCCCGCGAATGGGCGGGGTCGCCCCTTGCGGGATCCCGCCCGCCGGCAGGCCCCCCGGCACGGCAGGGCTCCGACCCATCGAGCATCGACCGCGCCGGGCTGAGGCGAAGCTGAGCGACGGTCTCCCCGACCGGGCAGAATAAGAGGTTCTCACGCGAAGGCGCAAAGGCGCGAAGGGTAACCAGAAAACGGATGCCGGGGGCGTTGGCGGCATTTGCATCCGTCTTCTGCTCGCCTTCGCGAAAGGTCCATCAATCCGACCACAAGGATCGTGTGGCCACTGCCCATCGGCAGCAATCCCCAAGACGGCAGAATACCCTGAGCTCCATGTGTCACAGGCGTTGTGCCTGGACTGGCTGCCGACGCGGTACACAGCAGTGCCGTTGCACATTCAACCCTGTACCATATGCCAACTTACGCTTCACCGTCGCCACCGAAGGCGCGCTGCACCAGCGGGGGCAGCAGCTCGCCCGTGCGGCGGCGCAGAGACCAGGTGGCCAGCGGGCTGATGGGGGTGGCCTCGGGGTTGATCTCGCAGGTGCGGGCGCCGGATTGGGCGCTGATGAGGATCAGGCTCGCGGCCGGCTCGACGGTGGCGCTGGTGCCCAGGGCGAAGAACAGGTCGCATTCGGCGGCGCGCTGCCGGGCCGTGGCCAGGGCCTGGGCCGGCAGCAGTTCACCGAACCACACCACACCCGGCCGCCGCGCGCCGCCGCAGAGCTCGCAGCGCGGCGGGTAGGCATCGAAGGCCGGCCCCTGCTCGAGCCGCTCGCGCCCGCACTCGCAGCACCGCCAGCGGTGGATCGACCCGTGCAGTTCGATCACATCCCTCGAACCGGCACGCTGATGCAGGCCATCGACGTTCTGCGTCACCAGCGTGAAGCACCCGCGCTCACCTGACCCTGCCTCGCCCGCGGCCTCCACGTGATGCTGCATCGCGGCCAGGGCGTGATGGCCGGGGTTGGGCTGACAGGTGGCGACCTGGACGCGGCGGTGGTCGTACCACTGCGTCACCAGGGCCGGGTCGGCGGCAAAGCCTTCCGGTGAGGCCAGTTGCAGCGGGTCGAACCGCGACCACAGCCCATCGAGTGCATCGCGGAAGGTGGGGATGCCGCTCTCGGCCGAGACGCCCGCGCCGCACAGGACCACCACCTTCCTTGCCGCCGCCACCGCCGCAACGAGGTCCTCAGGCAGCTTCACGGGGTCGGACATGTTCCCCATTATGTGCCGCCGCCACGGGCAGGCAAGTGGTAGTAGACTGGTGCCGATGGCCGATGCCCGACATACCGATGCCCCTCCGCCCGGCGCCAAGGTGCGGCTGGAGCGCGCCGGCGAAGGCGGCCGGCTCACCTTGCTGGCAGAGCCGCTGGGGGTGGTGCGCGGTTCGTTCGGCCTGAGCATCTTCGGGCCGCTGATCATGCTCGTGGGCATGACCATCTACGGTCGCGTGGCGATGCTGGGTGAAGTGGATGCGGCCGCCGCGGTGATTTCCATTGCGCTGTTTCTCATCGGCCTGCTGATGGGGATGATCGGCATCGAGATGGGCACGCGGCGCTACCGCATCGAGGCCGGGGGCGATGGCCTGAGCGTGCATCGCCGTAGCGGGCTGCCCGGCCGCGCCTGGCAGTGGCCGCGCGAGTCGATCGTCGCGATCGAGGTGGCGCAGGCCCCATTCAACGCCGCCGGCCGCCCCGTCTACCGCCTGCACGTCATCCCGCGGCGGGGCAAGGCGCTGAAGCTGATGACCGGCCGCGACCAGCGCGAGCTTGCATGGATCGCCGACCGGCTGGCCGATGCCCTGGGCCTGGGCGAAGCCGCTGCTGACGATTGCGGCCCATCGACAAAGCAGCCATCCTGAGGCGGATCGGGGCCAGGGCAGGGGCGCTGGAGCCCGCAGCGGTTACTGCGGCTTGGGGGGGGTGTCCTCGTCCTGCTCGGGAGCAGGCTCGTCCAGTTCGCTTTCATCATCGTGCGATTCGCGGTCACCGCCGACGATCTGCTCATCGCTCAGATGCGATTCGACCGACTCCAGGATCGCGCGGGTGGGGTTGCGATCGAACTTCCAGTCGTCCAGTGTCAGCCGCAGGTCGATCTGCTCGTGCGGGTCGTTGCCGGTGCGGCCCTGAGGATCGCGGTAGAACACCACCGCGATGCCCTTCTTCGCCCACAGGGTCTTGTCCAGTTTCTGGATCGCCCCAAACGGCACGTGCGCCCCCCAACTGGTATGCAAACCCTTTTCATCGCAGGACACCCAACGGCCGAGGTGGAACACCAGCCAGCCGATGGTCAGGAGGGCGATCGGCAGAAGGATAAAGCCGATGAGGCGCTGGACGAAGATGTCGTTATCGGACTTGTTATCACCGGGATTCACAGCGCTGACACTGGCTGGGTAGCCGTAGAACTCGGACTGAGGTTCATTGATCTTGCGGTTCCACACCTCCGCCGCTTCTTCGCGGCTCCCTTTTTCCCCTTCCAGTTGATCGAAGGCCTGATAGATGGCGGCCAGTCGTGGGTACTTGACGTAGCCGTCGTACATGAACCAGGCACAGAAGAAAGTAAACAACACGGCCATCAGGCCCATTCGCAGCAGGTAACCTTTCCATATCCTCGCTTTGATCATGTCTGCTCCTCTACCCGCCCCGCCACCGGTGGTCCCGGCCGCGGCGGCTCCGGGCCGGTCAACGCTGCGGCCAGAAACCGTCGAGCGCCCGCGACCACCACCGTTCGGCCATCGCCCGGGCGCCCGGCACCCGACGCATGATCGCGGTGAACCCGCCCTCATCCACGCGTCGGGTGGGAATCCGCGGCAGATGGCCCTGCATCGACAAAGCCCAGGTCACCAGTTCACTGGTCTCATCGATCATCCGCTGGCGAATGTCCACCGGGCGATCGGTTGGGCAATGCCGCCTTCGGCCGGATTTCCCGGTCATGTCGTCACCATCCACATTACCAGCCTCGTGTCCCGACCACATCGCGAGCCCGCGGCCCTGCCCGCTACCCCCACTAGTTTCACCCCCACCGCCCTCCGGATCAAGTCCGCAATCGGGGCGACAGGGGGGTGAGGGTGCGTGGTGCCTCTTGCGGCACAGGCAGAGGGACTATACGCCCCATTCCTCTCGGGCGTCGCTCCTGTCGCGTGGCGACACCCAAAGCAATGAAAACCGCGTAGGGCGGGGGGCTCTCACTCCCCGCTCCCCTACCGGGGGCGGGAGAGGGACCGGGGGCGAGGGAAGGCGCGCGCGCGGCAAGGGTGTCTGTCCTCCCCCCCGGCACATGGGGCGGGCAAGACGCCGCCCCGCGATGGGCACGGCGGAGGCGAGGTTGGGCCAGACCGGCGCGGGGCGACACGGCGGGTGCGGGGGGTGTTATAATGTGGGGCTGCACCGGCTCGGAGCGGTGGGCGGCCCCGCCAGGGTGAGGGTTGCGTTGTGAAGCCCGTGGCGGTGCCCGGGGCGTGCGATGCTGGCCGCGGGTGGCGGGATGGGATTGTCCGGGACCGTGGCCCCCGCCGCCCGTGACGGCGCCCACCACCGCGCCGCAGCACGTCCGACCGGCGTCGTCGCCCTTCGCCGGCCTTTACCGCCACCCCACCTTCCCGCCGCCTGCCGCCACCCTCCTACGGTTGAGCCCCGCCCGCCCCAGCGGTGTGGCGGCTTCCGGCCCGGATGAACTTGACCGCACTGGACTGAACAGGAGCGCATTGCTGATGGCCAACTCCCGCGACCGCACCGGTTCCCAGGCATCGACCCATCCGGCCCAAGACCCCTCCGGCGCCGATGCGCTGCGCCCGGGGCCGGCCGCCGCGAGCGATGAGCAGTTCGACACCGCCGAGCTCGAGCCCATCGACAAGCCGCCCGCGCCGCGACGGAAGCGCCGCCGCGCCCCATGGACCGTCCGCGACAGCGCCGAGCTGTACGGCGTGCGGCGCTGGAGCAACGGCTACTTCAGCGTCAACGGCGAGGGCAACGTCGCCGTCCACCCCACCCGAAGCAACACGCGCAGCATCGACCTGCTGAAGCTGGTCGAGGAACTGGGCGTCCGCGGCATCCAGCCGCCGATCCTGCTGCGGTTTCCCAACATCCTCAAGCACCGCCTGCGCCAGCTCCACCAGGCGTTCGTGAATGCCATCAGCCAGTACGAGTACCGCGGCGACTACCGCTGCGTCTATCCGGTCAAGGTCAACCAGCAGCGGCACGTGGTCGAGGAGATCCGCGACTTCGGCCGGCCCTACGGCTTCGGCCTCGAGGCCGGTTCCAAGCCCGAACTGCTGGCGCTGATGGCCATGGTCAACGACCCCAAGACGCCCATCATCTGCAACGGCTTCAAGGATGGCGAGTTCATCGAGGCCGTCATCCTTGCGGCCAAGATCGGCCAGAACATCATTCCCGTGGTCGAGAGCTTCCACGAGCTCAAGCTCATCGCCCACCACGCCGCGGTCCATGGCATCCGTCCGCCCATCGGCATCCGCGTCAAGCTCGCCAGCCGCGGGGCAGGACGCTGGCAGGCCTCCGGCGGGCTCAAGAGCAAGTTCGGCCTGTCGATCAGCAAGGTGATGGACGCCCTGGCCTTCCTGCGCGAGCAGGGCATGGACGACTGCATGAAACTGCTGCACTTTCACCTGGGCAGCCAGATCAACAACATCCGCACGGTCAAGCGGGCGATCACCGAGGCCGCCCGCGTCTTCGTCGAGCTTCAGCGCGCCGGGGCCGGCCTGGAGTACATCGACGTCGGCGGCGGCCTGGGCGTGGATTACGATGGGTCCAGGACCAGCTACGAGTCCTCGATCAACTACTCGCTCCAGGAATACGCCAACGACGTGGTCTACTACATCGGCGAGGCCTGCGAGCACGCGGGGGTGGACCATCCGACCATCATCACCGAGTCGGGCCGCGCGGTGGCCGCGTACTCTTCCGTGCTGGTGTTCAACATCCTGCACGTCAACGAGGTCGAGCGCAGCCTGGTGCCCGAGAACCTCACCGATGAGCAGATCGAGCAGATGCCCATGCCCGTGCGCACGCTCTACGATGCGTACAAGGAGGTTACCGTCGCCAGCCTGCGCGAGGACTTTCACGATGCCCAGCTCGCCTGGGACCAGACCATTCACCTGTTCAACCTCGGCTACTGCTCACTGGACTACCGCGTGCTGGCCGAGCGGCTGTTCTTCGGCTTCTGCCGCAAGGCGCTTCAGCTCAACCGCCGGGCCGAGGATCCGGTCGAGGAGCTGCGCGACCTGCCGCGCTTTCTGGCCGACACCTACTTCTGCAACCTCTCGATCTTCCAGTCGCTGCCCGACTCCTGGGCCATCGACCAGCTCTTTCCCATCATGCCCATCCACCGGCTCGATGAACGGCCGACGCGGCGGGGCGTGCTGGCCGACATCACCTGCGACTCCGACGGCAAGATTCACCGCTTCATCGGCCGCCGCCACGCCAAGCCGGTGCTCGAACTGCACGAGGTCGAGCACTGGGACGACCCCTCGCGGCCGGATGAGTCGGCCGAATACTACCTGGGCGCGTTCCTGGTGGGGGCGTATCAGGAAATCCTCGGCGACATGCACAACCTCTTCGGCGACACCAACGCCGTGCACGTGAGCCTCGGGGCCGATGGGCGGGCACGGATCGACGAGGTGATCGAGGGCGACACGGTGCGCGACGTGCTCAAGTACGTGCAGTACTCCGCCGACGACCTCAAGCGCCAGATGCGGCAGCGCATCGAACAGGCCGTCCGCCAGGGCAAGATCACCCTGGACGAATCCCGCCTGCTGTGGCGCTTCTATGAGACGGGCCTGGAGGGTTACACCTATCTCGAATGAGCGAGGCGCACTCCCATAATGCAGGGGCTGGCGGTGTGTTCTGCCACGGAAGACACCCAGGAGGCAGAGCGGAGCCGTGCTGATGCATCGGAAACGGAGTTGATCTCACGCGAAGGCGCGAAGGCGCGAAGATGGAAGGAAGAAAAGTTGTTTTGCGGACTGCATCCGGCTTGATTCGATTTATGTGATCGTCACGTGTTGTTGCCTTCGTATCTTCGTCAAGTCGTCTCTGGTTGACCATGGCACCGTGTTGAATGTCTGAACATGCCCCCATCACCGACCCCGCGGAGGCTCAGCGCCGGCTGGTGAGCAGGGAGCTGGTGCGTGCGGTGGCCGAGGCGGCCAGGGATGAAGACCTCGGTCAGCCGCCGGCCGATCCGACCAGTGAACTGCTGGTCCGTGAGACCGAGCGCATCGAGGCCGTCTTCACCGCCCGCGCGGCGGGGCGGCTGTGCGGGGGGGCAATGCTGGGCGACATCGCGGGGGTGTTCGATCCGGCCATCGAGATCGAGCCGCACATGGCCGATGGCGGCGACCTGGCACGCGGTGGCCGGATCGCAACCATCCGCGGCCCCGGCCGCGCGGTGCTGGCCGCGGAGCGGACGTGTCTGAACTTTCTGTGCCACCTCAGCGGCATCGCGACGCTGACGGGGCGGTACGTGGCGGCCGTTGCGGGCACAAAGGCGCGCATCTGCGACACGCGCAAGACCATCCCGGGCCTGCGGGCCCTGGCCAAGTACGCCGTGGTCTGCGGCGGGGGGTGCAACCACCGCCAGGGGCTTTTCGATGCGGTGCTGATCAAGGACAACCACATCGCCGGCCTCGATGCCGATGCGCTGCGGGCCAGACTCCAGGCCGTGGTGCCCGCGGCACGCAACCGACGGGGTGTGGCGTTTGTCGAGATCGAGGTCGACACGCTCGACCAGCTCGGCATCATCCTCGAATTGCCGCCCGAAGCGCGGCCGGACATCATCCTGCTGGACAACATGGCACCGGACCTGCTCGCGCAGGCCGTTTCCCTTCGCGACCGGCTGGCGCCCGGCCGCATCGAACTGGAAGCCAGCGGCGGGGTGAACCTGGAAACCGTGGCCGCCATCGCCGCCACCGGCATCGACCGCATCGCCATCGGCGCGCTCACCCATTCCGCCCCTGCCCTCGACATCGGCTTGGACACGATCGCCTGACCCCTCGGCGCGCCAGACCGCGCAGCAGGTCGGGGCAAACGCGGTGGCCCGTATGGAAGAACGCAACCGTGGCTTGAGGTAAACCGTCTCCAGACCCATCAGCCGCATCAGCCGCATCAGCGGCCGCGGCCGGATCGGCCTGGGCGCGGCCATGGCGGGTTCTGCGCGGCAGCCCCAGCAGTTCGCACCGCCGCCCGATGGCCAGGTCCGCGTTGTTTGGTTCGATCCGCCGGCGCTTCTGGTCCACGGTCAGCTCGTCCAAAACCTTTTTTTGAGCCAGTCCAACTCGACCTTGAGCCTGTCGATCTGCTCGTGAGGCCGTGCCGTCAGGGCCTCGTGATCCTGCGCGGCCCGGTCGCGGTGGCCGGCGAACAGCTCATGGGCGCCTTGCAGCAACTGCTTCTTCCACTCGCCGATCTGGATGGGCTGGACCTGACTGTCCGGCCAACTGGGCGATGATCTTCTGCTTCCGGACGGTCTCGACGGCCACCTTCGCCTTGGACTGGGCCGGTCAGGTGTCGGCGGCGGTCATCGCGCGTTGGCGCTGCTCGTTGTTGGATTCGGACGCGGGCGTGGTCGGCTCGACCGGTTCGGGTGGGCGGTGTTCGTGGAAGGCGAAGATGAACAGCAGCGCCGAGACGATGCACAGGGCCGCGGCGAAAAGGAACATGCGGCGGAGGTCGGCCAGGTCCTCGCCGGCGAACAGACCCGCGATGGGCGCGCCCACTGCGCGGCCGACGCCCATCACCAGCATCGTATAAAGACCCTGCATCGACCCGCGAAAACCCGGGCCCGCACGGCTGTTGATGAACACCTGCGGCGCCACGTGCGAGACGATCACCGTCAGCCCGTGCACGAGCTGCGTCGCCACCGCCACCGCCACCAGCGGCGCCGCCGCCAGTGCCACCGACCGCAGCGCGACCGCCGCCACGCCCAGCACCATCAGCCACTTCAGCCCCAGCTTGCGCACCAGCAGGCCGAAGGCCAGCATGTAACCGATCTCGAGCACCACGCCGATGCTGGTAATCGGCCCCAGCCACTGATCGGCCACGCCCAGCTCGCTGAGGAAGATCGGAAAGAACCCGTAATAGCAGGCCACCGCCAGTTGCAGCAGGAACATCGCCAGGCAGAACACCAGCACCGGCGGGTCGAGCAACGCGCGCAGGGCCCGGACGGTGGGCAGGCCCTGGGCATCGCCCTCTCGCTTCAGCTCGGGGCGCTGCCGCAGCTTGGGGTCGGGCAGCAGGTGCGTGTTCACCGCACCGGCCAGGGCGAACATGGCCGCGGCGTAGAGTGCCGCCTGCGTGCTCAGGCCGAGGCCGAAGGCGGGGTTCATCAGCACGTAGAGCACCACGCTGGGCACGATGAACCCGATCGTGCCCCACACGCGAACCCGGTGATAGGGCACCACCGCCCGACCCGCCGCGCGGCGCCGCTCCTGGTAGCCGAAGTGGATCGCATCCTCCAGGCTCAACACCGGGGCGAAGACCAGCGAGTGCAGCCCCATGGCGACAAACAGCCACACGAACCCATCCACGTTCGCCGCCAGCGTGGTCGCTGCCGCGCTGAGGATGAAGATGCCCAACATCAGCCGGCGGGCATCGGCCCGCGTATCGGCCAGGGCGGCGACCATCACGGGGGTGAAGATGATCGCCAGCCCCGCGGTGGCGTTGATCAGGCCGATCTGGTCGCGGCCCAGCCCCTGCTGCTTCTCGAGGTAGACCGACAGATACGGCAGCAGACAGCCCATGACGGCGAAAGCGAAGATGTACTGGGCGCGGATGGCAATCATGGCTCACAGGCGGCTCCAAACCGGCCGGCCGGGGCTACGGCGGGGTGGAAGCGGGCCATGATAACGCCCGGCAAGGCGCCGATGGCGCCTGGGCGCCACCGGATGTATGCCGGCCAGTGCTGCTGGCACAGGTCGGGGATACTGGTGGACAAGCCGCCAATGCCCCCCCGGCCCGGTGATCCGGTTGCTCTCGCGATGGGCCTATCCCGGCTGGTCGAGGCCGAATTGCTTGATCTTCTTGTAGAGTGTCGTGCGGTTGATGTCGAGCTGGCGGGCGGTGACCTGGCGGTTGAAGTGGTTGGCCGTCAGCGCGGCCAGCAGGATCTGGCGCTCCGGCTCGAGCAGGGCCTGGGCCAGCGGCGTGGGCGTCCAGCCATCTTCCAACGCCGGCACGTGGATCAGCCCCGCACCCGACCCACTGGCCGGGCCGTCGCCGAAGCGCCCGTATCGCGGCGCGGCCTGTGGTCCCCGGCCCACGACGGTCTCGGGCAGATCGTCGGGCTGAATGATCGGCCGGCGGCTGAGCACCACGGCCCGCTCGATGGCGTTCTCGAGCTCGCGCACGTTGCCGGGCCACGGATAGCGCATCAGCGCCTCCATGGCCGCCTCGCTGAAGCCCGTCATCGCCTTGCCAAGCTCCTTTGCGTGCTTGTTGAGCAGGTGCTCGGCAAGCAGGGGGATGTCGCCTGCGCGGTCGCGCAGCGGCGGCATCTGGATGTGCACCACGTTGATGCGGTAATACAGGTCCTCCCGGAAGGTGCCCTTTCTGACCAGTTCCAGCAGGGGCTGGTTGCTGGCCAGGATGAAACGCACATCCACGCTGACGGTGCGCGTCGAGCCCACCGGCTCGAACTGGCGCTCCTGGAGCACGCGCAGCAGCTTGAGTTGGAGCGCCGGGGTGGCGCTGTTGATCTCATCGATGAAAAGCGTGCCACCATCGGCCACCGCCAGTCGGCCGGGTTTGTCGAACTCGGCGCCGGTGAAGGCGCCCTTGACGTGACCGAACAGCTCGCTCTCCAGCAGCGTCTCGGGAATGGCCCCGCAGGAGAAGGTGACGAACCGACCGGCCGCCTGCGGGCTGCGGGTGTGGATCGCCCGCGCGATCATCGACTTGCCCGTACCCGGCTCACCGCCGATGAGCACCGTCGTCTTCGACGGCGCCACGGCCTCGACCAGGTCGTAGACCTTCTGCATCGCGTGGTCGTTGCCCACCAGGTTGCCCAGGCCGTAGCGCTCGCTGAGCTGGCTCCGCAGCGCGCGGTTCTCATCCAGCAGCGTGTGCTGGCGGACGGCGCGGCTGATGGCGATGCGAAGCTCATCGTCCACGATCGGCTTGGTCAGGTAGTCGACGGCGCCCAGCCGCACGGCCTCGACGGCGCTTTCGATCTGGCCGTAGCCGGTGATGGCGATGGGCACGATCGAGGCGAAATCCTGCCGCAAATGGCGAAGCAATTCCAGGCCCGAGCAGCGGGGCATGTTCATGTCGGCGATGACGATGCCGTAGCGGTTGTCGGCCTCGGATGCATCGCCGTTGCCCCCGCCGCCGGGCCCGCCCCGCCGCGCATCGGCGAGCATCGCCAGCGCCTCGTGGCCGTCGCCGCCAGTGGCGGCGGGATGGCCCTCGGCCCGGACGAACTCGGCCAGGCTCTCGGCCACGATGGGGTCATCATCGACGATCAGGATGCCGGGCTGACTGGGCATGGCAGGCTCGGGGTAGGGGAGGGGTAAGGGGGGCACGGGGGCCGGCGGCGGCCGGCGGG
>PUMS01000268.1 GCA_003551485.1 Phycisphaeraceae bacterium
ATTCGCGCGCCCCGAGCGCGCCCAGCCCGAGTAGCGGGAGCGTCAGCCCGACGGTCATCCGCTTGCCGACGCGGCTGAACGTCTGGCCGAGCCGCTCCAGCCGCTGTTCCATCGCGCGCGTGGCGTCCTCGGTGGCGCGCTCGGCCCCGCCTAACGCGTTGGTGAGCGGGGCCTTGTCGCCCCGGATCGTCACAATCGCTCTTGCCAGCTCGAGGCCCATCATATCACGAAGCCCTCCACGTCCTGTAGCTTATCGCGCACGTCGGTCCGCATCCGCCGCCAACGCGACACCCGCTCGACGCGCTTGTAATCCTCGAGGTACACCAGCCCGGCAAACATCGTCATCTCGGCAATCTGGCTCGGCGAGAAGCCGGTCCGGTCCGCGACGGCCTTGACCAGCGGGATCAGGTCGGGGCCGCCGCGTCCCCTGGGGGGTTGTCGCCATCCTCCCCCAGCGCCTCGTCAAGCAGTTTGATTACCGAGCGGATGCACCGCGCCTGTTCCGGGCGCGGTTGCGACGGCGGGTGGTCCGTCCAGTCCCGTAGGCGCTTCCGCGCCTGGCGGACCAGGTCTATCCGCCGTTCGTCAGGCGTCACGATGTCGCCCGGAAGAAGCTCGGTCACGAGTTGCATCGCGGTCGCCTGGTCGAACGGAAACAGGCGACCGATGTCGTCACGGCTGACACTCTCGCCCGCGCCCTTGGCGCTCAACGTGAGCAGGAGGATCGCGCCATCCGGCGTGTTCAAGTCGGATTCAACGTTGTAGGCTACTTCGCTCGCCGTGATCTGTAACAGGAGCTTCCCCCGGTCCGCCGGCGGGAAGTCGTCAGGCAGGTTGTCGAGCACCAGGGCGATCCGCCGTCGCGTGTCCGCTTCGACTGCGTCCCGATGCTCTGCCCGTCGCGTCCGGTAAAACTCGCTCATCATACCGAACGTGATGGGCCGGAACTTCAATTCCTGTCCACCGAGCCGCCTCGTCACCGGCTCGCCGAACACGTCCCCGATTTCTGGTGTCGCCGTCTGCGCCATTTTTACCTCCATTCATCATGCCCGTATCTGCATCTGCGTCTGATAACCGGGCTTTCCGGCCCGGATACGGTGATCGCGCGCGATCAGGACTCGGTCCAATCGCCCTCGACCTCGGCTTCGATGCGATAGGTGACGGTCCCCTCGAGATCGACACCGGCCTCTGTCGCCGACAGCCGGCACGTCCCGGTGTACTGATAGACCGGCCCGTTGTCGAGCTGGACCTCAAAGTTGATGGGGTCATCGCTGTCTCGGACGTCCTTCGGCAGCCCGCCAGGGTTCGCGTCGTCCACGTGCGCATCGCAACTGAACGTCGCGGTGTACAGCCCGCTGACCCGCTGGCGCGCCCCGCCGCTGTCAAGCCCGGTGGCGTCCGGGTTGTCGCGTGTCGCGTTGAAGTTGAAATTTGTAACGCCGAGCCGGGTCACCCCGTCCAGCACGAGCTCACCTCGATAGCCTGGTTTGCGTGCCATAATGTTCTCCTCAGTTCTGGTCCAGCTTCCATTCGTAGGTGACGGCGATCATCCAGCCGCCGTCTGGGTCACGGATGCGGCCGCCCCCGCCGACACGCACCAGCCGGACGGTTGCCCAACCGCTCACAGGGATCTCGGCCCGGTCGAACCGCTCCCGGAACAGCGCGTATATCTCGCCGGCTTCCCTGGGCGACTCGTGCGCGGACCGGATACGCACGGCGATGAGCAGGTCCTCGCCGCGACCACTCATTGTATCATCCGGCGTCAGGCCCGGAAAGTCGTATGTGATGTACGGGAGCGGCCTGCCGCTCGTGGCAGGGGGTGGCGCAGCCCCCGGCCACATGCCCGCCGTGCGCTGGCGGAGAGCACCGCTCCCGTTATACCATTGGTGCAGGGCTTGCTCAAGCTCCACAATCATCGCCCGAACATCCTCCGTATCGCCGAGCGCTCGCGCATCAGCGCCGCCTCAAGCCACGGGCGCGCTTTCTTGTGCACGGTGCCCTCCTCGAGCTCTCGTCCGTACTCGAGGTTTGTCCCGACACGCCGCTCCAGGTCGAGCGGAGCGTCCCACGTGACCGAGCCGAGCAGCCCCGCCTCGCCGTGCTGTGACGCCGGCGCCTCACCGGGCGCGGACCGGCGTGTAAATTCGCCCATCGAGGCGCCCGACTTCGGCTCGAGCATCGACGCCTTCGCGGACTCCGCAACCATCATCGCCGCCTTGTCGAGCCGCTTCGAGACTGCTTCCGTGACCGCCGCTTCCACCTCGTCGCCGAACCATTCCACGCGCCCGCCGGCGCTCACTCTCGCTCGTGGCATCAGGACGCACCTCCTTCGATCTCGCGGAGCTGCAGGACCACGTGCTGGTAACGGTGCTGTGGGTTATCGACGCCGATACCCTCGTACTCGGTGCCGCGATGCTTGACGAGCATTGACCGGTCTATCAGGCCCGCGTACTTCGGCGATATCCAGCACGTCCGCCCGACCTCGGCGCCTTCCGTGTCCTGGACCATCCGAGCGGATTGCCGGTCGGTCTGGATGCAG
>PUMS01000420.1 GCA_003551485.1 Phycisphaeraceae bacterium
AAGCCGCCCGCCCCCGGAAGTACCCCCGCCCCCGGAAGCGCCCCCGCGGCGTGGAATGACTACGAGGGCGACCGGTCGAACACCAACTGGCATTTCGACCAGGAAATGGCCGAGGCCACCATGGCCTACCACGAGGGCATCGACCGCGAGGATCAGTTCATCCGCTGGGAGAACCGCCACTGGGTGGACGCCGGGGCGCGGTTCTTTTTCCTGGGCATCGACTGGGTCGAGGATGGGCAGACCTTCCGCGTCGACCCGGTCTACCGCGACACCTACCCGGGCCAGTACAACGGCCGGGGGCCGCGCTGGCCGCTGGCCGGTGAGCCGGTGGGCCATTCCGATGCGCCCATCCGCATCAAGCCCGTGGGCGGGGCGCTGACCGTGACCGGGGATCGCACCTTCCGAATCGAATACAACGCCCTGTTTCCCGCCACCGGCCGGGCGCGCTTCACCTTCATGGCCTACAGCGAGGGCGATGAGCAGTATCGCCACACCGAGCAGGTGGGCATGCTGCCGCGCGGCTTTGCCGGACTGAATCGCGGCGCCGAGCAGTCGATCACCTTCCCGCCGCTGGATGACCTCCGCGCTGACAGCGAACCGGTCGAACTCGGGGCCACCAGCGATTCGGGCCTGCCGGTCGAGTACCACATCGGTTACGGCCCGGCGACCATCGAAGATGGCAGGTTGAAGGTCGCCCAGGTTCCCGCACGGGCCGGCTTCCCCATCGAGGTGAAGGTGGTGGCGTATCAGTTCGGCAGCGGGGTTGAGCCCCACGTGCGCACCGCCGAGCCGGTCGAGCGGACGCTTCGTATCCTCGAGCCCTGACCCTGTTTTCATACCCATCGGTTGCCCCGATGCCGCCGGTTCACTGGAGGCCTTTTGTGAACGATCCGGCCCGGCCCAACGTCATCCTCATCACCACCGACCAGCAGCGCTTCGACTGCATGGGCCTCAACGACCCGGCCGGCGACCTGCGCACGCCCATCTGCGACCAGCTCGCCGCCGGCGGGGTCAACTTCAGCCGCGCCTACGTCACCTGCCCGGTGTGCATCCCCGCGCGGCGGACGTTGCTGACGGGCCTGCACCCCGACACCCACGGCCTGCGCACCTACCGCGATGGCCTGGAGTGGGACCCGCCCTTCACCCTGCCCGGTCTGCTGGCGCGGGCCGGCTGGCACACCGCGTTGATCGGCAAGCTGCACCTGTTTCCCCAGCGAAAACGCTACGGCTTCGAGTACATGCTGCGCACCGAATCGCCCAACGACCGCTGGGATTCGCCCATGCAGCAGGTCAACGACTGGGCCGACTGGCTGCGCCAGCAGGGCATCGACCAGCCCAACAACCTCGGCATCAACGGCAACGGCCGCGTCGCACGGCCGTGGGACCTGCCCGAGCGCTACCACCACACGAGCTGGCTGGCCGACCGCGCGGTGGACTTTCTGGTCAAGTACCGAGACCCAAGCCAGCCGTTCTTCATGCACCTGAGCTTCTGGGCGCCCCACCCACCGTTGATCCCCCCCCAGGCCTACTGGGACCGCTACCACCGCCGTCACCGCCGCCGGCCGGTGATGTCGCAGTGGACGCCCCCGTTCGACACCGCGCCCCGCGGTATCGCCGATGACAGCGCCATCGGCCCGTTCGATGAGGCGGAGATGCACGATGCCATCGCCGGATATTACGGGCTGATCAACCACATCGACGACCGCATCCGCTACGTGCTCACGCGGATGTTCGAGTACGGCTCACCGCGTGCCAAGGAGCCGACGCTGATCATCTTCACCTCCGACCACGGCGAGATGCTCGGCGACCATCACCTGTGGCGCAAGAGCCTGCCGTATGAAGGCTCGGCCCACGTGCCCTTCTTCATCGCCTGGCGCAACATGCCGGGGCTGGTCCGCGGCGGCAGCGATCAACTCGTGGGCCTGGAAGATGTCGCCGCCACCGTGCTCGATGCCTGCGGCCTGCCGCTGCCCGAGTCGCTGCGCAGCGGGCTGGACTCGACCAGCCTGATGCCCATTCTGCGGGGTGAGGCCCGGCACGAGACCCGGGCGCGGCTGTTTGGTGAATGCCAGGGCGTGGGCTCGCACCATTACATCGTCGAGGGGCCGCTGAAGTACATCTGGTACAGCAGGACCAACGAGGAACAGCTTTTCGACCTCGCCACCGATCCGCAGGAGTTGCACGACCTTTCCGGCGAAGTGGCGCGGCTGCAACCGTTCCGCCAGCACCTGGCGGCCCACCTTGCCGGTCGCGAGGACTGCCACTACGACCCGGCCGCGCTGCGCCCGTGCGGCAACGCCCCGCCGCGCGTGTTCTGGGAAGGCCGCATCTGAACGCATCCGCGTCATCCCCAGCGGTCTTCACCGCTTTCCCCTACGCCTCTTTACCCCGCCCCGCGGGCGATTTGCACAGGAGCAACGCATGGACATCGGCATCGCCTACTACCCCGAGCACTGGCCCGTCGAGCGCTGGGATGATGATTTTGCCCTCATGGCGAAAGCGGGCATCACCGCGGTGCGCATGGGCGAGTTCGCCTGGT
>PUMS01000372.1 GCA_003551485.1 Phycisphaeraceae bacterium
CTCGGCGCCCGTGGCCGGCCGATGGCGCAGCCGCCCGTGAACGGGCGGGGCCGCGGGCAGGGGGAAACCGCCCGGAGCCCCCGCCCCGCCGATCCCGCCGCTGCGACCGGTTCGCGAACCGACCGTCATCCGAGGATCGAATGCCCACCCGAGAAATGCTGATCAATTACGTCCCCGGCGAGGAATGCCGCATCGCCATCGTCGAGGACGGCCGGCTGGAGGAACTCTACCACGAGCGCACCAGCAACGAGTCCCATGTCGGCAACATCTACAAGGGCCGCGTGACCAACGTCGAGCCCTCGATCCAGGCCGCGTTCATCGACTTCGGTCTCGAGCGAAACGGCTTTCTGCACATCTCCGACCTGCACCCGATGTACTTCCCCGCCGACAGCCGCGAGGAGTTCGAGGCCGTGGGCAAGAAGACGCCGCGGCGCGAGCGTCCGCCGATTCAAAAGTGCCTCAAGCGCGGCCAGGAGATCCTCGTGCAGGTGCTCAAGGAGGGCATCGGCACCAAGGGGCCCACGCTCACCAGCTACCTGTCCATTCCCGGCCGCTTCATCGTCATGATGCCGTTCATGGAACGCCTCGGCGTCTCGCGGAAGATCGAGGACGATGAGCAGCGCCGGCAGATGCGCACCCTGCTGGATGAACTCAAGCCGCCCGACGGCTTCGGCTTCATCATCCGCACCGCGGGCCTGGACCGCACCAAGACCGACCTCAAGCGCGACCTGGCCTACCTCCAGCGCCTGTGGAAGAACATCGAACGGCGCCGCAAGCAGATCCGCGTCGGCGAGCTTTATACCGAAAGCGACCTGGTCATCCGGACCCTGCGCGACGTCTACAGCTCTGACATCCATCGTGTCATCCTTGATGACCCCGGCGCAGCACGCCGCGCGGCCGACTTTCTGGCCATCTCCAACCCGCGCTCCGGCTCATCGGTGCTGGTCTACAACGACCCGATCCCCCTGTTCTTCCGCTACGGCGTCGAGCCGCAGATCGAGAACATCCATGCCCGCAACGTGCCGCTGCCCTCGGGCGGTTCGCTGGTCATCGAGGCCACGGAGGCCCTCGTCGCCGTCGATGTCAACAGCGGCCGGATGCGCTCCAACAGCGATGCCGAAATCACCGCCTACAAAACCAACATCGAGGCCTGCGACGAGGTCTGCCGCCAGCTTCGCCTGCGCGACCTCGGCGGTGTGGTGGTCATCGACCTGATCGACATGCGCCAGGCCAAGCACCGGCGCGCCATCGAGCAGCGATTCCGTGACTGGCTCAAGAAGGACCGTGCCCGCACGCGCATCCTCTCGATCAGCCAGTTCGGCATCATGGAGATGACGCGCCAGCGCATGCGGCCGTCGCTGAACAAGAGCGTCTACATCGAATGCCGCCACTGCACCGGCGAAGGCGAGGTCAAGAGCCCCGAGTCGGTGGCCCTCGATGTCATGCGCCGACTGGCCCTGGCCATGCATCGCGACCAGGTCAAGCGCATCGAGCTGACTGTCAGCCCCGATGTGGCCTTCCTGCTGCTCAACCGCAAGCGCGAGCACCTGGTCAGCCTCGAAAAGCGCCACGGCAAGAGCGTGATGGTCCGCGTCAATCAGGGCGGCCCGCTGGATTACATCCACCTTGGCGCCTTCGATGCCCGCGGCGGGGAAGGCGATGCCCTGGCGCTGAGCAACCTTCCCGAGGCCGTGGTCGAATCGGTTGATGCCCGAACCGCCCAGGCCGAATCCGAAGTCGAATCCGAAACCGAATCCGAAACCGATTCCGAAGCGGAAGCCGCCACCGAAGGCAAAGGCGAACCCCGGGCCGAGCCCAAGGCCCAGAAGCCATCAAAGCGGCCCGCCGCGCAGCAGCAACGACGCCAGGAGAAGGCCGCTGAGCCCGCCGCCACGGCCGAGCCGGCTGCGGGCAGCGATGAGGCCGAGCCAGCCGCTGCGCCGGAAACGCAATCGGCCGGAAGCGACACCGAGCAACAGCAGACCCCCCAGCGGCGAAAGCGGCGCCGCCGGCGCCGCCGCGGCGGGCGTGGCCGAAGTCAGCAGGAGGCCCCCGCAGATGCCGCCGCGGACGAGCAGGCCGACGAAGCAGCCGGGCAGTCCAGCGATGAAGCGGCCAACGCCGAGCCGTTCGAAGCCGAGCCGGAAGCGGCCGCAGCGTCGAACGAAGGCCAATCGCCACGGACCGGGCCGAAGCCGCCGTCCGTCGATGAAGCCACGCACAGCCCCGGCGGCACCGCTGCTGAGCCCTCGCAGGGTGATGCAGATGAATCTGCCGCCCCCCCCGCCGCCGCGGCGTCCGGGCAGCAGCAGATTGCCGCTTCAAGGCCCGACGCCTCCGCCCCTCCGACTCGAGCACCCAGCAAGCTTCGCCAGCACGTGCGGCGGCGCGGCCATTCGCCGCTCTCCCCCGAAGCCCTGCGGGCACTCGGTCACGTCGGCGATGAGGCGGAGGTCGAGTCGCACCAGACCCCCGCGCCGCCCGCACCCGACGCCTCGCATCCGCAGCACGAAGCGGTCGATGAGGCAA
>PUMS01000191.1 GCA_003551485.1 Phycisphaeraceae bacterium
AGGGGATCGACCCGGCCACCACCGCCCTTCGCGTGGATGTGCGGCCGACGCCCGCCCCCATGGGCGATGCCGCCCCGGCGGGGTATGTCCTGGACCTGGCGGCCAACTGGTCGCAGCAGGAGGATGAGGTTCTCGAGTCGCAGGGCATCCGCATCGTCTGCCGCAAGGAGAGCCTGCCCCAGCTCGAGGGCGTGCGCATCGACTTTCGCGATGAGGCCGCCGGCCGCGGCTTCGCCTTCGACCGGCCCGGCCCAAAGCGCGACGCCGCCGAAGCGCAGGATGCACCACCACCGACCGAGGATGAGGTCCGCAGCGCCCTGGAATACGTCATCGACCCGGAGGTGGGCATCAACATCGTCGACCTGGGCCTGGTTTACGACATCGCCATCGAGCAGCGGCAGGTGAAGCTGACGATGACCATGACCACGCCCGCCTGCCCGCTCAGCGAGCACATCAAGCAGGATGCCCAGCACAACGTGCTCGCCCGCTGCCCCGGCGCGGTGGGGGTGCAGACCGAACTGGTCTGGGACCCGCCCTGGAGCCCGAAGATGATGTCCGCCCAGGCCCGCCAACAGATGGGCTGGGCCCGGGAATGAACCGTTTTCTCTTGCCTTCGCTTTCCGTACTTCGCCGGCCGCGCGGCCGCGAGCGTGCGGAGGCCCCCCCTCACTCTTGAAGGACCTTTTCAATGTCGCAGACGACCACGACCGTCGATGTCCGCCCGATTCCGCCTCGGCAGCGCCACCCCCTGATCTTCGGCACGTTCGAGCGGCTGGGCCCCAGTGAAGCGTTCGAGTTGATCAACGACCACGACCCCAAGCCGCTCTACTACCAGTTCGCCGCCGAACGGGCCGGTGAGTTCACCTGGGACTACCTGGAACAGGGCCCCGAACGCTGGCGCGTGCGCATCGGCAAGAGCGGCGGCAACGGCTGAGGCATCGCGCTTCCGGGGGCCGGGTGCCGCGGACCACTTGTGGCCCTCACACCCCCTGCTGCGGGAGCGAAAGCTGAAGACCCTCAAAGGAGCATTCCCATGCCGATCATCGCGCAAGTCCGCGACAAGGCCGCCTTCCGTAGCGACCGGTTCAACGGGGTGCCGCTGAATCAGACGTCGCGGAGCAAGACCATGCTGGTCTGCCTCGAGCCGGGGCAGGCCATCCCCGTACACTCACCGGCGGTGGACTTGACGTTGACCATCCTCGAGGGCCGCGCCACCATCGTCTGTGGCGATGAGGAACTGGCCGAGGCCGGCCCCGGCGCGGTGCTGGTGGCCAAGGCCAACGAAGCGCGTGGCATCCATGCCGAGCAGCGAACACTGGCGGTGGTCATGGTCAGTCCACCCCCGACCGTGGCCGACCATGCCGAGGTCTTCGAGCATCTCAAGCGCGGCACCTGGCGGTAGCGCGCCACCAGCGAGGTCCACCTTCACCCCCTGCGAGGTTCATCCGTGACACGACCGATCCGCTTCATCCTCCTCGCCCTGGGCATGAGCATCCTGCTGGCCGGCATGTGGGGCGGCCTGCTGCGGCTGGGGGTGGCGCTGCCATCGTGGCTGGAACTTTCCGTGCCGCACCACGGGGTGCTGATGATCGGTGGCTTTCTGGGCACGCTGATCACGCTCGAGCGCGCGGTGGCGCTGGGGCGGTGGTGGTGCTACCTCGGCCCCGCCGCGGCGGGCCTGGGCGCCTGGGCGATGATGCTGGATGCCCCGGGGCAGGTCGGCCCGGCGCTGATCACGGCCGCGAGCGTGATCCTCATGGCCGACTTCGCCGTGATCCTGCGGCGGCAGTTGACCGCCTTCACCGTGGTCATGGCCCTGGGCGGGCTGGTGTGGCTGGTGGGCAACGTGCTGTGGCTGGCGGGCTGGGCGGTGCCTTACCTGGTGCCGTGGTGGGCGGGATTCCTGATCCTGACGATCGTGGGCGAGCGACTGGAATTGAGCCGGTTCATGCCCCAGCGGCCGGGCCGGCAGGCCGGCTTCATCCTCGCCACGGGCATCTACACCCTGGGGCTGGTGCTGGGCCTGGCATGGCCGGGCCTGGGTGCGGCGGTCATGGGAGCGGGCCTGGTGGCCCTGGCGGCGTGGCTGGGCATCTTCGACGTGGCGCGGCGGACGATCCGGCAGCGCGAGCTGCCCCGGTTCGTCGCCGCCGCGCTGCTCAGCGGATATGCCTGGCTGGCCCTGGGCGGGGTGCTGATGGTCTACTACGCAGTGGTCACGCCCGGCGGCGATGCCGGATGGGTGATGACGGTGCCGCTGGCGGGCTGGCCCTATGATGCGATCTGGCACTGCATCCTGATGGGCTTCGTCTTCGCCATGATCTTCGGCCACGCCCCGATCATCTTCCCCGCCGTGCTGGGCATCCAGATCCGCTACTCGCCGCTGTTCTACACGCACCTGGCGCTGTTGCAGGTGACGCTGGCGATGCGAGTGTTGGGCGACCTGGCCCTGTGGCCGTTGTGGCGGGAGTGGGGCGGGATCGGCAACGCGGCGGCGGTACTATTGTTCCTGGCGCTGACCGTCAGC
>PUMS01000466.1 GCA_003551485.1 Phycisphaeraceae bacterium
CCGCTCGTGGTCCACGTGCACGCCACCGAGTTCGACCGCTGCGGCGAGCACGTCAACCAGTCGGTGTACGACCTCGAGCGCGCCGGGGTCGCCGCCGCCGACCGGGTGATCGCGGTCTCGGCGCTGACCCGCCGGACGCTGATCCGCCACTACGGCGCATCGCCGCAGCGCACCTTCGTGGTGCACAACGGCATCCGCGGCGCTGAGTCGGATGAACCGCTGCCGCCGCTGCGGCCGCACCGGCGAACGGTGCTGTTCATGGGCCGTGTGACCCGGCAGAAGGGGCCGGGCTACTTCCTCGATGCCGCCGAGCGCGTGCTCGGGCGGATGGAGGATGCCCGTTTCATCGTCGCCGGCAGCGGGGACATGCTGCCGGGCATGGTCCGCCGCATCGCCCACGGCCGCCACGGCAACCGCATCCGCTTCACCGGCTTCCTCCAGGGCTCGCAGATCGCCCAGGCCTACCGCGCGGCCGACGTCTACGTGATGCCCTCGGTCAGCGAGCCGTTCGGGCTGACGGCGCTGGAGGCGGCACGCTACGGCACCCCGGCGATCATCTCGACCAGCTCCGGCGCTGCGGAAGTGCTCCGCCGCGGGGCGTTGACGGTCGAGCACTGGGATGTGGACCGCATGGCCATGCAGATCATGGCCGTGCTGCAATACCCGGCCCTGGCCGAGGAACTGCGGCAGAGGGCGCGGCGGGAGCTGCGCGCGCTGACGTGGGATGCGGCGGCGCACAAGTGCCTGGATATCTATGCGGAACTGACCGGTGACGGCCTCGTGGCCGACGACTGGACCGAACCGGATGCGGCCCTGCCCGTGGCCGCATCCCTGACCTGACTGTAATGGAACCGGCGGCGCCTGTGCCGCCTGAACAGGAAAACTTCACCAGCCGCGAAGGCTGGGCACGAAAAGGGGTCACCACCATGCGAATCGCAATGCTCTCCTGGGAATCTCTCCACTCGATCTCCGTCGGCGGCGTGGCCGTTCACGTGACGGAACTGGCCGCGGCCATGGCCCGCCAGGGCCACGATGTACACGTGTTCACCCGCATCGCACCGGGACAGTCCGACTACGCCTTCCACGACGGCGTTCACTACTATCGCTGCGCCTACCGCGGCGACCGTGAGTTCGTGGACGATGTCAACAACATGTGCCGGGCGTTCGTCCACCGCGTGTTCGGGGTCGAGGACTCGACCGGCCGGCCCTTCGACATCATCCACGCCCACGACTGGCTGTGCGCCAACGCGATGATCTGGATCAAGCAGGGCCGCCAGCGCCGCGGGATACTCACCATCCACGCCACCGAATACGCCCGCTGCGGCAACGTCTTCCACGGCGGCCGCTCGGCGCGCATCCGCGACCAGGAGCGCGCCGGCTGCTATTGGGCCGATCACGTCATCGCTGTCTCCCACGCCACGCGAAAGGAGATCATGTGGATGTACGAGGTACCCGACTGGAAGAGCTCGGTGGTCTATAACGGCGTCAGCCGCGCCCGCTTCGACCGGCCGGTGAAGGTCGATGAGGTGCGAAGGCGCTACCAGATCGGGCCGATGGACCCGGTGGTGCTGTTCTGCGGGCGGCTGGCGCATCAGAAGGGGCCGGACATCCTGCTGGAGGCCTTCCCCCCGGCACTGCGACGCTACGGCAACGCCAAGCTGGTCTTCGCCGGCGATGGCGAGCTTCGCGGGGAACTGGAGCGTCGGGCGCGGCACCTGGGCGTGGCCCATGCCGTGCGCTTCCTGGGCCACTGCAACAGCGATCACCTGGTGCACCTTTACAAGATGTGCGACCTGGTCTGCGTCTCCAGCCGCAACGAGCCGTTCGGCATCGTGGTGCTCGAGGCCTGGAGCGCGGGCAAACCGGTGGTGGTGACCCAGAACGGCGGGCCCGGTGAGTACGTGAATCACCAGGTCAACGGCATCAAGGTCTTCGACAACCCCAATTCCGTGGCCTGGGGCCTCAACGAGATTTTCAACGACTTCAACCGCGCCCGCCAGATGGGCGCTGATGGCCGACGCGCCGTCGAGAACGCCTTCGCCTGGGACATCGTGGCCGATCAGACGCTGGACCGCTATGACCCCAGCGGCCACCTGCGTGGCCATCACCGCCCTGACGAAAGCCAGGCCCGGCAGGTGGAGATCGCACCCGAGCCGGTCGAAGCCGCGGCCGAGGCCGCCGCGCCCGTCAACGGCGATCTCCGCACCCGCCGGGACCTGGCAGGGGTGCAAGAACCCCAGCCCCAGTCCCAGTCGGTCGAAACAGAGCCGACCCTCGCCACCAGCGGCAACGGTCAGGACCAGGCCACGCCACCGCGGCAGGATCAGGGCGAACCCTCCACTGATGAGGCATCGCCCGGCGATATCCAGGCCCAGCCGGTGCCGCTGGACCTGGCCGCGCTGTCGGGCCAGGACGGCTGTCAGGTCAGCGCCGATGAGGGCCAGGGGGTGGTCCGCATGGTCGGCGACTGGGACAAGGTGCTCAAGTGCCTGCATCGGCTGGTGCATTCGGCCCGCGACAACGGCCA
>PUMS01000341.1 GCA_003551485.1 Phycisphaeraceae bacterium
GCCCCCCGCGCCCGCCGCGGCCCCCTCGCCGCCGGAAAAGATGCTCGGGGGCCGGCGCCTGGGGCCGGTGACGGCCGCAGCGCCGTCGCCCCCAGCGCGGCGGCGCCAGCTCTCGAAGCGCTGTCGCCAGTGCTGCGGCACCGCCCGTGGGTTGCGCAGGTAGTCGGCGTAGAGGGACTCGACGTAGGCCAGGTTGTGGGCGTCGAACTCGATGTCGGTGTCGGCCATGGCGGCGGGGTCTTGTCGCTGGAGGAGGGGCGGGCGATGCAGGTTGCTGTCAATAAAGAAGATACGGTTACCAGCGGGTCCGCCCGCGCCGCGAAGGGCCCGCTGCCTGGGGAGTATAGCCGACACGCTGGTCGGTAACAGCCCGACCGCGGCGGCGGCTCGATGGCGCCGTTGCGTGGGACCGCGGGTCGTCACCGCCGATGGCGGTGCCGTCGACGGGCCGAAGCGCTACAATATTCGCGGGGCGTCCGGCCTGGACGCGCCGCCACCCCGTTCATTCAAAGGAGCGCTTCAACATGCGCCGACTGCATCGAGTGCAGCCCAGCCGTCTGTCACCGGCTTCAGCCCTTCTGGTGCGCGCGGGGGGTATCCTGGCCATGACGATGGTCCTCGCCGCCCCCCCGGTGTGGGGCCAATCGGCCGACCAGGTCACCGATGCCCACGTGCAGGACTTCATCGAGCGGATTCAGAAGGTGTTGCTGGAGATGCAGGATGATGACGGCCGCTGGAACGATGACCGTCAGTCGCACACCGGGGGCACGGGGCAGACGGCCCTGGTGGTCACCTCGCTGCTCTACTCGGGCATGAGCCCGCAGGAGCCGCAGCTTCAGAAGGCCATGCGCGTGCTGGCGGAGTTGCGGGCGGGTGAGGAAGAGTTCGAGTTGGAGAAAACCTACCAGGTCGGCCTGCACGCACACGTCTGGGCCGCGGTTCACGACGATTTGGTCGAGCCCATTCGCGATGTGCACTACTGGCTGATGAACAACTACGACCCCGAGACCACCACCATCCACTACGACGGCGGCCAGCGCTCGGGGGACCACTCCAACACGCAGTATCACCTTCTCGGCCTGTGGGAGTGTGCCAAGCGGGGGTTGCGGGTCGAGGGTGAGTTCTGGCGTCGCTCGATGCGACACTGGATCGGTAGCCAGGACGATAACGGCCGCTGGGGTTACACGCCCACCTCCCATGGCCGTCACAGCGACACCATGACGCTGGCCGGACTGACGGCGCTGCTGATCGCCCAGCAGGAGCAGTTGCGCGACCAGCCGCGGCCCGATGCACAGGTGGCTCAGGCGATCAACCGCGGCCTGGCCTGGGTTGACGATGACTTTCGACGCTTCCGCGGCACGCACCGCACCAGCGACGGCGGTTACCACCTGATGTCCATCGAGCGCGTGGCCCTGGCCAGCGGCCGGCGCCACTTCGGCGACCGCGACTGGTTCCGCATGGGTGTGGCTCACATCGCCGGAAACGTGCGCGGCTGGGAGCAGCGCCAGCCGTCCGATCGCATCTCCGACATGGCCCTGTCGCTGATCTTCCTGGCCCACGGCCGTGTGCCGGTGTGGGCGACCAAGCTTGAGGTGCCGGGCATTCCCTGGAACAACCGTCCCAACGACCTCTACTTCCTCTCGCGGCACATCTCCGACTACCGCGAGGGCCAGGTCAACTTCTACACGATGAGCATCGACCGCCCGGCGGAGGAACTGATCGCCACGCCGGTGGCCTACATCTCCTCAGAACGCGCCCTGGAGTTGAGCCCGCAGCGGATGGCCAACCTCCGTCGGTACCTGGACCTGGGCGGGATGCTGGTGGCCAACCCCGAGCAGGGCAGCAGCGCCTTTCACGCCTCGGTGATGACGCTGGGTGAGATGCTCTATCCCGAGCTCCAGTGGCAGCGTGCGGGCGAGGATCATCCGCTGTTCAACATCCTGTTCAACATTGATCGCCGCCCCACGATCCACGTGCTCAACAACGGCGTTCGCGACCTGATCGTGCTGCCGCAGGATGACTGGGGCCTGGCCTGGCAGGCCGACCGCAACCTGCTGGCGCCCGACAACCGCCGCGACACCGGTCGCCTCACGATGAATCTGTTCGCCCTGGCGACCAACCGCGGCGTGCTGCCCAACCGGCTGGAGAGCGACTTTGAGACCCGCGATGCGGATGTTCAGGCGCAGGGTCAGGTCCGCATCGGCATCGCCCGTCACGAGGGCAACTGGCTGATCGAGCCGGCGGTGTGGGAAGTGGCGGGCAACCGGCTGTTCAATGCCGCGGGGCTGGAGGCCCGCACGGTGGGGTTGCCCGAGGTGCCCGCCCTGGGTGAAGCCGATGACCGCGGCGGGGGCCCGGTGCTCGAGCTTTCCGCCATCGCCGACAGCGAGGTGGACCTGGTCCACCTTCAGGGCGTCGAGGCGGTGGCGCTGGGCAGCAGTGAGATCGAAGCGATCCGGCGGTTCGTCGAGGGCGGCGGCACGGTGCTGGTCGAGACGGTGGGGGGCCGGGGCGATTTCGCCC
>PUMS01000413.1 GCA_003551485.1 Phycisphaeraceae bacterium
ATGCAACCAGCCTCGACCTGCAGCACCGCGTCGACCAGCTCATCCGCAACTACCGCGTCCGCGGCCACCGCATCGCCCAGCTCGACCCGCTGGGCCTGCCCCGCAAGCCGCCGCCGGAGCTCGACCCGGACTTCTACGGCTTCACCGAGGCCGACATGGACCGGCAGTTCACCTTCAGCACCACGCGCAGCGCCCGGAGGCAACTGACCCTTCGCCAGATTCTGGACCTGCTGCGCCAGACCTACTGCCGCCACATCGGTGTGCAGTTCATGCACATCGATGACCTGCACGTGCGCGAGTGGCTCCAGGAACGCATGGAGGCCACCGGCAACCGCATCCAGCTCGACCGCGACCGCCAGTTGCGCATTCTCACGCGCCTGACCGATGCGGTCATCTTCGAGCAGTTCATGCAGAAGAAGTACCTCGGGGCCAAGACCTTCTCCCTCGAGGGCGCTGAGAGCCTCATCCCCCTGCTGGAGATGGCCATCGAGAAGGCCGGCGGCCAGGGCGTTCGCGAGATCGTCATGGCCATGGCCCACCGCGGCCGGCTCAACGTGCTGGTCAACATCCTGGGCAAGAGCGCCCTGGACCTGTTCCGAGAGTTCGAGGACACCGACCCCCACGCCCAGATCGGCCGCGGGGATGTCAAGTATCACCTCGGCCACAGCACCGACTGGGTCACCGCCGCGGGCCAGAAGGTGCATCTCTCGCTGTGCTTCAACCCCAGCCACCTGGAGTTCATCAACCCGGTGGCCTGCGGCCGGATGCGGGCGAAGATGGACCGCGGCGGGCCGGGCTGGCGGGCCAAGGGGCTGTGCCTGATGATCCACGGCGATGCCGCCTTCGCCGGCGAGGGCATCGCCCAGGAGACGCTCAACCTTTCCCAGCTCGAGGCCTACACCACCGGCGGGTCGCTGCACGTGGTGCTCAACAACCAGATCGGCTTCACCACCGGCCCCAGCCAGGCCCGCTCGGCGATGTACGCCACCAGCGTGGCCAAGATGCTGCCCTCACCCATCTTCCACGTCAACGGCGAGGACCCCGAGGCCGTGGCCCAGGTGGTACACCTGGCCCTGGATTTCCGCGCCCAGTTCCAGCACGACGTGTTCATCGACATGTACTGCTACCGCCGCCGCGGCCACAACGAGGGCGATGAGCCCTCGTTCACCCAGCCCATCCTCTACGAGGCGATCAACAGGCGATCGACCGTGCGCAACGGCTACCTCGAGCACCTGCTGTCGCTGGGCGGGATCACCCAGCACGAGGCCGAGGCGATCGCCCGGCAGCGCCACGAGCATCTGGAGCGCGAACTCGCCGCCGCGCGCGACCGCGACCGCCTGCCGCGCCGGCCCATCATCCAGAGCGTGTGGAATGCCTACCACGGCGGCCGCGATGAGACGGTGCCCGAGGTCGATACCGGCGTGTCCGCTGCGACCCTCGCCAATCTGCTCGAGAAGCTGACGCACGTGCCCGAGGACTTCGCCCCTCATGCCAAGATCAAGCGCTTTCTGGAACTCCGCCGCGAGATGGCCCGCGGCGAGCGCCCCCTGGACTGGGCCACGGCCGAGGCGCTGGCCATGGCCAGCCTTGCCGTCGAGGGCTGGCGCATCCGCATGAGCGGGCAGGACTCGCAGCGCGGCACCTTCAGCCAGCGCCATGCCGTGCTCCACGATGTGCGCGATGGTCGCCGGTGGATGCCACTGAAGCACCTGGGCGAAGACCAGGGCCCCGTCGAGATCCACAACAGCCCCCTCTCGGAAGCCGGTGTGCTGGGCTTCGACTACGGCTACAGCCTCGACCGGCCCGACGGCCTGGTGATGTGGGAAGCGCAGTTCGGCGACTTCATCAACGCCGCGCAGGTCATCGTCGATCAGTTCATCGCCAGCAGCGAGGACAAGTGGAACCGCCTCAGTGGCCTGGTGCTCCTGTTGCCCCACGGCTTCGAGGGCCAGGGCCCGGAACATTCCTCAGCGCGGCTGGAGCGACTGCTGCTGCTGGCCGCCGAGCACAACATCCAGGTGACCTACCCCTCGACGCCAATGCAGTTGTTCCACCTGCTTCGCCGCCAGGTGCTGCGGTCGTGGCGAAAGCCGCTGTTCGTGCTCACGCCCAAGAGCCTGCTGCGCAGCAGCGCCTGCACCAGCACGCTGGCCGAGGGCGAGGGCCGCTTCCGACGCATCCTGGCCGATGATGCAGGGCTCGAGCCCACGCAGGTGCGCTGCGTGCTGCTGTGCGCAGGCAAGGTCTACTACGACCTGGCCGAATACCGCCGCGAGCAGCAGCGCGAGGATGTGGCCATCATTCGCCTCGAGCAGCTCTACCCGCTGCCCTGGCAGGCGCTCAAGCAGGTGCTCGAGCCCTACAGCGAGGACGGCGTGACGATACGATGGGTGCAGGAAGAGCCCGAGAACATGGGCGCATGGCGATACATCCGCAGCCGCTTCGACCTGCGGCTGCGGCAGTGGGGCCCCTTCGAGCCCATCACCCGGCCCGAGTCGGCCAGCCCCGCCACC
>PUMS01000212.1 GCA_003551485.1 Phycisphaeraceae bacterium
AAGCGGGCCTTGCCGTTCGCGGCGTGGCCTTCGACACGATGGTCGCCAGCCACCTGCTGGACGTGGGCGCGCTGGGCATGGATGCGCTGGCGCTGAAGCTGCTCAACCGCCGCAACATCCCCATCAGCCGGCTCATCGGTGAGCCGAAGCGCGGCAGGCCGCAGAAGACAATGGACCAGGTGCCCCTGGCCGAGGTCACCCCCTACGCCGCGGAGGATGCCGACGTCGCCCTCCAGCTCTACGGCAAGCTGCGGCCGAGGCTCGATGAGCAGGGCATGACCGAACTGGTCGATGAAATCGAGATGCCACTGGTCGAGGTCCTGGCTGCGATGGAGCGCAACGGCATCCGCATCGACCCGCAGGTGCTTGAGCAGCAGAAACGGCCCATCGCCGCCCGCATCGAGGAGCTTCGCGGATGTATCCACGAGCTGGCCGGCTACAGCTTCAACCTCGATTCACCGAAGCAGCTCGCCCGGCTGCTGTTCGAGGAAATGAAGCTGCCGGTGGTGAAGCGCACCAGGACCGGCCCGAGCACTGACATGGAAGTGCTCGAGAAGCTCGCCGACATGGATGAGCTCACACCGCAGCAGGCCCGGCTTCCCGAACTGATCCTCGAGTACCGCCAACTCACCAAGCTCACCAGCACCTACCTCGAAGCGCTCAAGAAGGCCATCGACCCGCAAACACACCGCATCCACGCCACCTTCCACCAGACCGGCACCGCCACCGGCCGGCTTTCTTCCAGCGATCCCAACCTCCAGAACATCCCCATCCGCACCGACATCGGCCGCCAGGTCCGCAAGGCCTTCATCGCCGATCAGGGCCACGTGCTGATCTCGGCCGACTACTCGCAGATCGAGCTGCGGATGCTGGCACACCTGTCGGAGGACCCCGAGCTGTGCCGGGCCTTTCAGAGCGGCCTGGACATCCACACCGCCGTGGCCGCGCAGGTGTTCAAGGTGCCGCCCGAGCAGGTCAGCAAAGAGCAGCGCGGCCATGCCAAGACCATCAACTTCGGCATCGTCTACGGTGTGACTCCCTACGGCCTGGCCCGCCGCATCGAGGGTCTGGACGTCGAGGGCGCCCGCAGGCTCATCGGCGACTACCGCGGCCGCTACGCGGGCATCGACCGCTTCCTCCAGGCCTGCATCGACCACGCCCGCGAGCACGGCTACGTCCGCACCATGCTCGGCCGCCGCCGCCGCATCGCACAGATCGGCTCGCCCAATGCCAACGCCCGGGCCCTGGGCGAGCGCCTGGCGATCAACACCGTCGTGCAGGGCAGTGCGGCGGAGCTGATCAAGAAGGCAATGGTCAACCTCCACCGCCGCATCGAGGATGAGAAGCTGCCCATGAACCTGCTGCTTCAGATCCACGATGAACTGGTGGTCGAGACCCCGGAAGGTGAAGCCGGCCGCATCGCCGACATCATCCGCCACGAGATGGCCACCGCCATGTCCCTTCGCATCCCCCTCGATGTCGACCTCGCCCACGGCGCAAGCTGGTACGACGCCGGGTGAGTGCCCCGGCCGTGATCCTCGCGGTCGGGAGGCGAGCATTGCGCAAATGCACGAAGCTGGCGCGAAGGCCGCCCAGTTGCCCCGCTATCGCCGTTTCCCTCTTCTTCGCGGATTCGGGTGAGGTATTCACGCCTCCTCATCCTCATATTGCCAGCTTCCCACGGTCTCGACCACGATGTCGAGCATCCGGCCGAGCGTCTGTGGGGACATGGCGGGGATGGGCATGAGGATGATGACGTTGCCCAAAGGACGGACGATGAGGCCCCTGGGCCGCATCGCCGCGCAGAGGCGGGCGCCGACCTGCCGGGCGAAGTCGAACGGCTCGCGGGTGTCGCGGTCGCGGCACAGCTCGATACCGACCATGATGCCGCGCTGCCGCACATCCAGCACGTGGGGGCAGTCCTTGAGCGCCTCCAGCCGCTCGGCGATCATCGCCGCGTTCTCGCCCACCCGCTCGAGCACGCGGTGGCGGTCGAAAAGCTCAAGCGATGCCACCGCCGCGGCACAGGCCAGGGCGTTGCCGGTGTAGGTGTGGCCGTGGTAGAAGGTCTTGCGCTCGCGCAGCTCGCCGCGGAAGGCGCCCTCGACCTCATCGGTGAACATCGTCGCCGCCAGGGGCAGGTACCCGCCGCTGATGCCCTTGGCCAGGGCCATGATGTCCGGGCCGTCCCAGCCGGGGCCGGTCTCGTGCTCGCAGGCGAACAGCCGGCCCGTGCGGCCGAAGCCCGTGGCCACCTCATCGGCGATCAGCAGCACATCGTATTTGCGGGCCAGTTCACCCACGCCGCGAACGAAGCCCTCGGGCTGGCAGATCATCCCCGCCGCGCCCTGCATCAGCGGCTCGATGACGATGGCCGCGGTGCGGTCGGCATGCTCGCTGAGCATCGCATCGAGCCGTTCGAGGCAGTAGTTGCGCAGCGCTTCGGCCAGGCGCGGGCACTGGCTGGGAAAGACTGCCTGCTTGCAGTCGGCGCTGGGGCCGCAGGCGGGG
>PUMS01000484.1 GCA_003551485.1 Phycisphaeraceae bacterium
GGAACGCGTTCCTCTCAGACTCTCGCCGCCCTGGCCTGAAAGGAACGCCCTCTCCCGAAGGGAGAGCGTTGGGGTGAGGGGCGGTCCACAAGGCCCGTCCGAACCCACCCTCACCCCCGGCCCCTCTTGCGGGGGAGAGGGGTGAGAGAGCCGCCCGCGATTCTCATCCTCGCGGGTGCGGTGCAGCCACATGAGGCACCTCCATGAAAAGGCCCGGCACGAGGCCGGGCGGGATTGAATCAGGTTATGGAAGGGGCAGTTGGGCCATCGGCCCGCATGGGGGCTTACGGATTGCCCACGGTGGCCGGGCCCGCGGCGGGGGCGGTGGCGCTGCCGCTGAGCAGTGACTTGTTGGTCGAATCCAGGTCGTCGCAGGCCTCGCCGACGCGCTGGGCCATCGCCTCTTCGGCGGCCTTGAGGTACGACCGCGGGTCGTAGACCTTCTTGTTGCCCACCTCGCCGTCGATCTTGAGCACGCCGTCGTAGTTGCTGAACATGTGCCCGGCAATGGCGCGGGTGAACGCGTACTGGGTGTCGGTGTCGACGTTCATCTTGATCACACCGTAGTCCAGCGTCTCCTTGATCTGGCTCTTTTCCGAGCCGGAGCCGCCGTGGAAGACCAGGTAGAACTTCGAATCCTCGCCGAACTCACGCCGCACCGCCTCCTGGCCCTGCTTGAGAATCTCCGGCCGCAGCTTCACGAAGCCGGGCTTGTAGGAGCCGTGGACGTTGCCGAAGGTCGCGGCGAACATGTAGCAGCCGTCGACCTTGCTCATGCGGCGGTAGACCTCGACCATGTCGTCGGGGGTGGTGTAGAGCTTGCTCGAGGGCGTGTCGTGCCCGCCGGCAGCGCCGTCTTCCTCACCGCCGACGACGCCGGCCTCGACCTCGATCATCATGCCGATCTTCGCCAGCCGCTCGTACAGCGGCACCGACAGGTCCATGTTCTCCTTCAGCGGCAGGTCGGAGGCATCGAGCATGTGGCTGTTGAACAGCGTCGGGCGGCCTTCCTTGAACCGCCGCTCGCTCTCCTCGATCAGGGGTACGAGGAAGCTGTCGATCTGCTTGGGCGGGCAGTGGTCGGTGTGCAGGGCGATGAGCACATCGTAGCGCTCGGCCACGCGGTGGATGTGCTCGGCGATGCTGATGGCCCCGAGCACCGAGTCCTTCAGCGCCAGGCCCGAGGCGAACGCCCCGCCGCCGGTCGAGACCTGGATGAACCCGTCGGACTTCTTGTCCAGGAAGCCCTTCAGCGCGGCGTTGGCCGTGACCATGCTGGTGACGTTGATGGCGGGGTAGGCATACCGGCCCTGGCGGGCGGTTTCGAGCATCTGACGGTATTGTTCCGGTGTGGCGATTGGCATAGGGCTGTACCTTGACTGTGAGGGTTGCGGGGGGGTGAGGGTGTGGGGCGAACCGGGGCGATCGGCACTGCGGCCGCAACGTCGGCCCGGCAGCACGGTCGCCGCATCGCCCCAATCAATCGACGCATTCTACTGATTATCCCCCGCCTGCTCAATTCCGGCCGCCGAAGCGCGCCCGCCGGTCGGAAGGTGACCCTTGGGACGGGCGGAGGCGGGTGATATACTGGCCTTGTAAGCAACGTGTCGCCCCTCGCTCGCGTGGGCGGGATCGATGGGGTGGCGCCGGTGTCTGGGGCTGCTGTGTCCGAGCGATGGGCACCGGGCCGCGATCGACCAGGGAGGCCCGGACAATGGAGGAATGGTACTGCCTGATGCAGGGCCGGCAGGTCGGGCCCATCACCCGCCAGCAGCTTGTGCAATGGCTGCGGGAGGGGCGGCTGACCGGCTCGGACTACGTCTGGCGGGAGGGGATGGATGAATGGGCGCAGGTGGGCCGGCTGCCGGCGTTCCGCCAATGGCTGCCCCCTGCGATGCCGCCTCCGCCCGATGCCGCTTCCGGCCCCGGCGCCGACTGGCCGCCCGGCCACGGTGGCGCTGGGGATGAGGGCTGGGGCGGGCAAGGGGCGCCGGGCTACGGCCGGCCGCGGCCGGGGCTTCGGGTCGAGACCCACCGCGGCGGGGTGATCCTCACGCTGGGCATCCTCTCGCTGATGACGGTGATTGTGTTCTGCTGCGCTGCGTTCCTCTTCGGCATCCCCGCCTGGATCATGGCCGACCGCGACCTGAGGATGATGCGAAGCGGTGCGATGGACCGCGGCGGTGAGCAACTGACCATGGCCGGCCGCATCTGCGGGATCATTGGTACGGTGGTGAGCCTTCTGTTCATCGCTGTGCTCATCGTTCGCGTGTGCACCGGCGGCCAGCCGCATGTTTACTGGTACTGGCCGGCCCCCTGATGGCCGCGCCGGAAGGGGCGGAACCCGAGGCGGGCGGCCTGCGGCTTCGCTGTCATGACGGTACGGCATTCATCGCGTGTTCTGACCTGGCCGGCGGCGCAGCGCCTGCCGCGGGTGTCGGTGTGGGTCTGGGCGGTGGTGTGTCTGTGGCTGTCGCTGCTGGCGCTGGCGGCGGGTGTGAGCCATTAC
>PUMS01000384.1 GCA_003551485.1 Phycisphaeraceae bacterium
CCTGGGCGTTGTCGTCCTTGCCCGCCGCGCGGATGTTGGTCAGCTTCTTGGCACGCACCACGTTCACCGGGATGTCGCTTTCCTTGCAGTGCTCGCCCACCACCTGCCCGGCGTAGACCTGATCGCCCGGCCGCACGAAGAACACACCCCGGTCGTAAAGCCCATCCAGGGCGTAGGCGGTGACCTGACCGGCCTCCGTGGCGATCAGCACGCCCGCGGTGCGCTGCGGGATCGGGCCGCGCATCGGCTGGTATCCCAGGAAGCTGTGGTACATCGTCGCCCGGCCCTGCGTGGCCGTGAGCATCCGCGTTCGCAGCCCGATCAGCCCCCGCGCGGGGATCGAGAACTCGAGCTGCACCAGCGACGACACCCCCGCCTTGGCGTCCATCCGCACCAGCTCCGCCCGCCGATCGCCCACCAGGCTCATCACCGCGCTCTGGCATTCATCGGGACAGGTGACCACCAGCCTCTCGACCGGCTCGTGGCGCTCGCCCTCGACCTGGCGCATCAGCACGCTGGGCTTGCCCGCGGCGAACTCGTAGCCCTCCCGGCGCATGTTTTCCATCAGGATGCCCAGGTGCATCAGCCCGCGGCCGTAGAGGTTGAACTCCTCGGGCGTCGCCCCCGCGTCGATGCGCAGCGCCACGTTGGACTGAAGCTCGCGGTCCAGGCGCTGGCGGAGCTGGCGGCTGGTGACGTACCGGCCCTCGCGGCCGGCGAAGGGTGAATCGTTGACCCGCAGCGTCAGGTGCAGGGTCGGCTCATCCACGGCGATCGGTGGCAGGGCCGCGGGCCGATCGCCCCCGGCGATCGTGTTGCCGATGTCCACCTGCTCCAGTCCCAGCACCGCGCAGATGTCGCCGGCATCGACGCCCTCGACCGCGCGGCGGGTGAGGCCGTGGAACTGCTCGACCTGCAACACCCGCTGGCGGCTGGGGTTACCGTCGCGGTCGAACACCACCACCTCTTGGCCGCCGCGCAGTTGCCCGGCGAAAACCCGCCCCACGGCCACGCGGCCGACGTAGTCGGAATACAGCAGCGTCGTCACCAGCATCTGAAGGTCGGCCGCGGGGTCATCGCGCGGCGGGGGCACGTGCTCGACGATGGCATCCAGCACCGGCCGCATGTCCCGGCCCTGCTCATCCAGGTGCCGACGCGCCCAGCCCTGCCGCGCCGAGGCATACAGCACCGGAAAGTCCAGGGCCGCATCATCGGCATCGAGCTCGACCAGCAGGTCGAAGACCTCATCGACCACCGCATCGGGCCGGGCATCGGGCCGGTCGGCCTTGTTGACCACGACGATGGGGCGCAGGCCGTGGCCCAGGGCCTTCTGGAGGACGAACCGCGTCTGCGGCATGGGGCCCTCGAAGGCATCGACCAGCAACAGCACCCCATCGGCCATCTTCAAGACCCGCTCGACCTCGCCGCCGAAGTCGGCGTGGCCGGGGGTGTCGATGAGGTTGATCCGGTAGGTGCGGTGGTTCTCCGCCCGGTACTCGATGGCGCAGGTCTTGCTCAGGATCGTGATGCCGCGCTCGCGCTCCAGGTCGTTGCTGTCCATGATCAGGCCGTGCTGGCCGCCGGCGAGGCGGTCGAGTTGTTCATCGCGGAACATGCCCGACTGGTACAGCAGCCGGTCGACGAGCGTGGTCTTGCCGTGGTCGACGTGAGCGATGATGGCGACGTTGCGGATGGGGGAGGTGGGCATGGGGGTTCCGGGCGGGCTCTTGCGAGGGCCCTTTCGGGGTCCTTTTCAGGGAGGGACGCCCCTCAGGGGACCGGGGGGCCTTCCGGGGGGCTAGGGCTGGGTCCGGGGGTGAAGGTAGGGGTCGGGGGCCGGTCGGGGGCGGAGTACGATAGCGGCCAATTCCGCCGCGGCCAAGGGGCGGGCGAATGGTTGTGAACGCTCAATAGAGATGTCACGGTCATTCTGTCAATGGAAATGTCAGGGGCAAGCCGCCGGGTGGGACTGGGACCGACGGAGCGGAGGGCGAAGCGCAGCCGAGTTGGCATCGTCAAACGGCCCGGCAGCGGTTCACGGTGAACCCGCATGAGGCAATGCCGGCCGCCACTCCCGCGTTGATGCTGCGGAGGTGCCCATGACACCAGATTCGCTTACCGTATTGGATCGTTGTGCCCCGCCGTTGGTCATCGCCCTTCTGGCGGCCATCGGCACGCTGGCCGCGACGCCGGCGCCAGTCGCCGCGGCCGCGGCCGGGCCACAGCACCTGGTCGTAACACTCGTCGATGCAGTCGATGACGACCGGCCGCTGGTCGTGTACCTGGCCGTGGATGGCGAGGCGGCGGAGGTGTCCGCCGCGTTCGCCGTGGCGCCGGCGTTCAACCGGCGGCCGCACGATGTCGATGCCAGGGGGCTGAAGATCGCGGATGGGCGGATTCACGGGCCGGTGGCGGTGACGATCAACCCCGATCCCTGGGTGCCCGAGGACGGCCGGCCGATCGCCTGCCGCTTCGAGCTGGACCTGAAGCGCAACGGCGATGCGATCAGCGGCAGCTATCACGGCCTGCGCGGCGGGACCGAGGTGCGGGGTGCCGCCCGCGGGAGCGCTTCGCCGGCGCCGGCGGACGATGCCGATCGCCGCATCAGGCTGGGCCTGCCCGGGGCGCTGCTCAAGCTCTTCGAGGCGCGCGGCCCCAACTGGCGCTACGCGCTGGACATGGACCTGATCCTGCCGATGGCCGGCGGCCGGGTGCGGCACGCCCGGTTCGAGACGCCCATCCCCGACTACCGCGGCTACTCGGCCATCGTGCAGCGCGCCGACCTTCAGCAGCAGGGCAGCACGCTGAGCGGGCAGGTCGAGGTGATGGTGGATTACGGCTCGCAGGGCACGCAGCGCCTCGGCCTGCCACGCACCGAGCTGCATCGCTACGACCTGCGGCTGATGGTCATCGGTGATGCGGTGGCCGGACGGTACGATGTGGCGGTCGGCGACCGCACGGCGCGCCGGGTGCCGTGTCTGGGATCGGTCAGCTACGAGCCGCCGCCGCAGCCGCGCTGTAGCATCGCGTGGCTTCGCCTGCACGGTGCGATGCGCAACGACTGGCCGGTGTTGCTGAACCTGAGCCTGGCGCATCCGCAGAAGGTACACGGCTTCGCCTGGGCGCCGCGCTACAACCACCAGCCGCACGGAGTGGATGCTTCCGGGCTGACGCTCGATGGCGACCGCCTGCACGGTCAGGTAACCGTACACATCTCGCCGGATGTCTACAAGCCGCCCGAGTGGTTCAGCATGGACTTCGACCTGGATGTGCGCATCGAGCGCGGCGAACTGGTCGGCCGGTTCAGCGGGGTCGATGACGGCCGGCGGCGCGAGGGTGCCATCACCGGTGAGCTGCGCGCCAAGCGCGAGGCTATCGTCCCGATCGGCCAGGCCGCCCCCGCCTCCGATGCCCATGCCGATGGCGATGGCGATGCCCGGTCGATCACCGGCTGCCGGTTGCAGTTCGGATGGTCGCTTCGCGGCGGACGGTCAGCGCCGGACCACCACCTGGTCGTCGAGGTCGACCTCGACGCCGGCCGTCCCACACGCATCGAGCCGATCAACCCCGCCGATCGCGATGCGTTCAAGGCCGAATCGCCCAGCGCGCAGTTGACGTTCGACGGTGACCGGCTCACCGGCGAGGTGGCCTTCAAGATCACCGATGGCCGGGTGGCCACCGGACGCTATCACTACCGGATCGAAGCGATTGTAGATGGCGACCGTCTCATCGGTTTCTGGCGCGGCACGCACAACGGCGAGCACATCCTCACCCGCAGCGCGAAGCTCGACGGCCACGTGACCACCGGCCCGGCGCCGACGTCACGGTGATCCTTATCGGCCAACCCGCCACCGTCAGAGGGGCGAGACGGTACCGCGTTGGATGCCGAATGCCTCGAACCGGCCCTGGCGGATGTGCCCGCTGCCGGCCGTGTGGTGGTGCTTGTGGTACCGGCGGACGTGGGCGGCGAGCAGCCACTGCATCGCGCGGGCGGTGCGCGGCATGGTGGCACCTCAATGTTGCAAAGCAAGGAGGTCGAGAATAGGACGGCCCCCTTTTCCGCCTCTTGCTCGCCCGTTTGCGTCACCAGGACCCTGGTGCCGCCCCATTTGAGACTCCCGACCCCATTTCTGGGCCGCCCCAGCTCACCCCGCGATAGCGGTCGAGCGGTCACCTGCGCTCCTGGCGGAGCGCATATCAGGGATATGTGAGGGTATGATATTCGCTTGTTCGAGGCCTGGTGCCGAGCGTGGTTGAACCGAAGACTTCTCAGCCAACGTTACACGACACAAGGGGCGGCATCGTACAATCGGCCACGGTGCCGCCGCGCATTCACGGGAAAAGAGCCATGGGAACATTTTGGCAGACGCTGCTGATCGTCGGGGGCGCAACGATGGTACTCGCCGTCGTCCTGACCCTACTGCCCCGGCTGGGCAAGGGCGGGCGCTGCATGGCCGAGTGGCTCAGCCGGGCACCGGGTGTGGATGCAGTCGTCGCCCTGTTGACGTGGGGACCATGGCTGGTGGCGGGGCTCGCCTGGGGCTGGATCGGCGTCGGCGGCGCCTTGCTGGGGCAGTTGGCGGCGCTGTACGGCTGGATATTCCTGCACGAGATCATGCACCGCCAGGCGACGCGGGGGCCGCGGTTGGTAAAAGTGCACCACAAGCTCGTGGGCCGCTGGCGGAATCAACTTTCTCTGGCGCTGACCGTGGTCGGCGTGCCGGTCTTGTGGGCCGTGCGGCTACCGCAGGTTTTCGCCTATCCGTTGCTCATCTGGCTGCTGGGCTTTCCTCGCTATCGCCACGGCGAATGGGTCAACCTCAGCCGCCATAAGTTCCAGGACCTGGTGGGCCACGACCTGGTCTGGTGCCTCTACTGCGACTGGATGACAGGTGTCTGGTCGCTGGGCTCGGAAATGCTGCGCAACATCGAGAGCTTCTGGTGCCCCATACGCTTCCTCAGCGAAAAGAAGAACGAACACGCTCGGATCGACTTTCCCGACCTGGCCAGCGCATGGGTGCCGGCGGAGGGGACGATGGCGGAGGCGGCGGCGCTGCTGGAAGAAAAATACGACGGCGGCCGACGGTCCTGGTTTGGCCACCCGGATCGGCATGAGACGCTGCAAGAGCAGTCGTGGGTGGACGAGGTGCACCGTCAGATTCTCAGCGAGCACAGCCATCAGCCACGTCACTGCCGGGCGATGGCGCACTTCACCCACCGCGCCGAGGGACATACGCCCGTGTGCAACGATCGGGTGGAGGTCTATTTGCGGCTGGAGGAGGGTCGGATCGCGGACATCAGCTTCACCGCCAGCGCCTGCGGGTTGTGCACCGCCTCGGCATCATTGATGAGTCAGCAACTCCACGGCCGCAGCATCGAGCAAGCACGGCAACTGTACGCGGCGTTTCACATGGCAATGCTCCGACCGACCCCGAATCATGACCCACTCGGCGACCTGACGGCGCTGACCGGCATCCATCGCTTTCCCGGCCGCATCAAGTGCGCTACGCTGCCGTGGCACACGATGAACGCGGCTCTTGATAGCCCCACACAGGACCAGACCGGTGCTTCGCAGTCCACCTGAACTCCGGAGTCGACAAGGAGAGGCGGACATGTTTCGAGGGACCCTGCAACGAAGTTTCGAGCGGCATCTTCAGGAAGCGGATGTGCATGTCGATGGCAACCGAGGGGGGACGAAACGTCTCATGCAGCCCCGGCAACCATCCACACCATCTGAGATTGCGGCCGTGGGAGGCGGCGGTATATCCCACCATCGCCCCGGCATCGGCCGACCGGCCGGGGCGGGGGCGGGCCGTTGACAGGAGGGCAGGCTCATGCCGATCTACACCTTCGATGCGACCGACGATGAATCCGGCGGTTCCTATGAACTTGTGCTGCGGGCGGTGGACCTGCCCCAAGCACGCCACTTCGCCCGCGCCCGGGGGGCCACACCATCGGCCGGCTCAGGCGCGTGGTACTCGATGAGGCAGCGCCGATGGGGATGACCCGACCGGTTCGCCCGGTAGATTGGCGCGGCGGGCGAGGCCGAAGGCCGTTTCAGTTGCCTGCTCTGAAAATAACTCCCTCTCCCCCCCGGGAGAGGGCTGGGGTGAGGGGAGATGCGCAAGACCCGTCCGAACCCTCGCTCACCCCCGGCCCCTCTCCCGGGGGGAGAGGGGAGTAGGAGGCGTCCGCGCTTTTCATCCTCGCGGGTGTGGCGCAGCCGCATGACACACTGCTCTGAGAATCGCCGGGGCGGGCTGGAAGCCTGCTCCACAACCAGCCCACCAGCCACCGCGCAGCAGCACGATTCCCATGGCCGCGGGTATCCGGCAGGACATGAGCGACTCCCGGTTGAGCGGTGACGCTGGATGCCTGGCGCAACCGGCGTATCGGCCCACCCACGTACTGGTATTCCCTTCGCCCAGGGTGGGCGCTCATGGGAGCGCGGTTCGCGCTTGTCCACAGGCCCGTGGGAAAGTTGTGGATAACCTGCCCCGCACCGACACCGCCACTTCCCCAGCTTCACCTCCGTCCGGCCAGCACGCCGCGGGCAGGCGATGTCCCAGCGCCACCCCCTCGGCCCGCGCCAGCCGGAGGCGACAGCTTTTCCACCGGAGGGCACGTGAAGCAAGTGCTTTCAATTCAGGTTATTATATGCGATCGGCCAGAGTTATCCCCGCTGGCGTCAGGACTATATCCGGGAAGAGGAATGATTTATTTCCCCTCTCCGGATAAACACCCCACCATCCCCTACCCACGGGCCTGCTCGAATCATCATGGCGGATCGCTCATCGCGCTGCGGGTTTGCAGCCTGCCGCCGAGGCCCACCGGCAGAGGCGAGAAGGAGGCCTCAGCTCCATCACCGGCCAACGGGCCGGCTGCCATCCACAAAACGCCCAGCGCCGTCTGTGCAGCCGCATCCGGTTGCCTGAGCCGGGGGCCTACTTCAGGGCGCCGACGAGGAAGTACTCCATCAGCTCGTGGCCGTAGGCCACGTGCAGGTCGCTGTCTTCGGCGTGGGCTTCGGTGAAGGGGCGGGAGACCAGGCCCCGCATCTGGCGGCCGGCAATGAGGAAGGGCACGGGGTGGGGGTCGTGCTTGCGGTTGTCGCAGCGGGTGTAGTGGTCGGGCATGCACAGGATGCGCCACTGCCGGCCGTACTCGGACTTCAGGGCCTCGTGGATGGGGCCGACCACCTGGGCGTCGATGGCCTCGATGGCGGCGGTCTTGGTCAGCGGGTCGGCGGCGTGGGCGGCCTCATCGGGGGCCTCGAGGTGGACGCAGACGATGTCGTACTCGCGCAGCGCGGCGATGGCGTGCTGGCCGGCAGCGGCGTAGTCGGTGTCGTGGTAGCTGGTCTGGCCGGGCACATCCAGCCGGTCCCAGCCGATGAACTGGGCGATGCCCGCCAGCAGGTCCACGGCGGTGATCATCGCCCCCCGCAGGCCGAAGCGCTGCTGGAAGCTGTCCATGTCGGGCCGGCGGCCCTGGCCCCAGGGCCAGATGTGGGTGGCGGGCATCTCGCCCAGCTCCTGCCGCGTGATGTTGATCTCGTGGTCGGCGAATAGCTCGCCGCTGCGCTCGATCATATCGGTCAGCAGCTTCGCCCCCGCCGGACCGCGTGGCAGGTAGCGGCGGATGGGCTCGCCGGGGATGTCGTGGGGCGGCGTGGTGGTCAGTTTCGACCAGTCGCGGCCGGCCCCGGCGCGGGCGGAGGTGTCGACCATGATGTTGCGGTAGCTGACGCCGGGGTAGAGCTGCAGGTCGCCCTGGTTGATGGTGGCGGCGAAGTCCTCGAGCAGGCGCCGGCTTTCATCGCTGCTGATGTGGCCGGCGGAGTGGTCCTGCATCGTCTGCTCGATGACGGTGACGAGGTTGACGCGGAAGACCCAGTCGGCCGGATCGAGCTCGATGCCCAGTGCGGCGGCCTCGAGCGGGGCGCGGCCGGTGTGGTAGATCGCCGGGTCGTAGCCCAGCAGGCTCATGCAGCAGATGTCCGAGCCGCAGGTCATGCCCTCGGGCGTGGTGCTGACCGTGCCGATGCGGCCCTCGCGTGCGAGCTGGTCGATGTGGGGCTTGTCGGCGGCCTCGAGCGGTGTGCGGCCATCGAGTTCCGCCACCGGCCTGTCGGCCGCGCCGTCGGGGATGATGATGACGTATTTCATGCGTCGTCTGGGGCTGGGGACGTGAAGGTGTGCAAGGGGCGGCGTGCCTGTGATGCCCTCCCCGCGTACCGGGACCTGCGGGCGATCCGCGCAACCGGCGCCGGTGGTGGCGGCGGCGGCATTGCATGGCCGTCAGTCGAGCTTGAGGATGAGTCCCTCCCTGCGGAGCTTGTCGGTCACCACGCGGATGTCGCGAAGCGCCTCCTCAGCGCGGCGGGCCGAATCGGTCAGACTGTCGTACAGCGCCGGGTCGTTGAGCAGCCGGGCCAGGCTGCCTTCACCCTGGCCGGCGGCGTCCAGCACCACCCTGGCCGAACCGACCGCCCCGGACAGGTCATCGGCCACCGCGAAAAGACGCTTGGCCAGGGCGCTGACATCCTCGCTGACACGATCGACGGCGGTGCCGGTCCGCATCGCCGCATCGTCGATGCTCGCCGCCGCGCTGCGAAGCTGCGAGGCGGTCTGCTTGAGGTCATCCTGGAAGGCCTCATCGTTGACCAGGCGGTTGAGCCCATCGATCAGTTCGCCCACTTCCTCGATGCGGCGGTCGGCACGCACGAGGATGGTGTGCAGGTTGCCTTCGATGCGGCCGGCATCGATTTCAGTGATGTCACGCGGCTCGGTCAGCCGGCTCACCTGCCGGCCCACCGCGGTCCACTCGCGGGCAAGGTCATCGAAGCCATCGACCAGTCGGGTGAACTGGGTCTGGAGCGGGCCGATCATGGCTTGCATTTCCTCGAGCAGCGCCTCCTCCAGTGCCCGGGCGCCGATGCCCTCGAGCGTGGCCGTGCCGTCATCGGGCACGTAGGCGATGGCCTCGACCGGCACGTCGCGCAGGTGGCGCACATCCATGATGAGCACCGGTGTGCCCCCGATGGGCGCGGTGGCCTTGACGCTGATTTCGGCCTCCTCGGGAATGCGGAAATCGCTGCGGATGGCCAGCTCCACCCGCACGCCGCGCTGCGGGTTGGCCGGGTCGAGCATGGCGACGCGCTCGACGCGGCCGATGTCCATGTCGGCCATTCGCACGCGGCTGCCGGCGGTCAGCCCGCCGGAGGTGGGCATGATGACATCGACGCGGTAGCCGGGCTCGAAGAATCCGGGGATGTAGCCGAAAAGCAGCAGCATGGCCGCCAGGCCCACAAGGCCCAGCAGGCCGGTGATGCCCACGGCGAGGTTTCGCTTCTGACTGGCCATCTCAATGCTCCGGTATCGCCGCGGCGGCGGGCCTGCCCTCCGATGCGGGGCCGCGGCGTCGAATCGCCGCCAGTTCCTCCTCCTCGGCCTCTCCCTTGATGAAACGCTGGACCAGATCGTGCTTGAGGCTCATGAACCGCCGCGGCTGGGCATCGGCGATGATGTGGCCATCGTAGAGCATGATGATGCGGTCGGCAACGCGCTGGGCGCTGGCCATGTCGTGGGTAACCACCACGCTGGTGATGCCCAGCGACTCGTTGAGCGTGACGATCAGCTCGTTGATCAGCCCCGCCCTGATCGGATCCAGGCCCGTGGTCGGTTCATCGTAGAGCACCACCTTCGGCTCGAGCACCACCGCCCGCGCCAGGGCCACGCGCTTGCGCTGGCCGCCGGAGAGGTCGCCGGGCATCCGCTCGTCGAAGCCCTCCATACCCACCAGCGCCAGCGCATCGCGGCCGCGGCGGCGACGCTCGGCGGCGGGCATCCGGGTGTGCTCGACCAGCGGGAAGGTGATGTTGTCCAGCACCGTCAGCGAGTCAAACAGCGCCCCCATCTGGAACAGGAAGCCGATCTGCATCCGCACCTGCACCAGCTCGCGCGGGCTCAGGAGGTGGATGGGCCGGTCCTCGAAGTAAACCTCGCCGGCATCCGGCTCGATCAGGCCGACGATGTGCTTCAGCAGCACGCTCTTGCCCGTGCCGCTGGGCCCGATGATCGTAGTGACCTTGTGGCGCTCGAGGGCCATATCGACGCCATCGAGCACCACGTTCCCGTTGAAGGCCTTTCGCACGGCCTGGAGGCGGATGATGCCATCGACCGGCGCCGGTGCCTGGGGCGCTTCGGGTGCTGTGGCACGGCCTGCTTTGGGTGAGGCGGCCACCGCGGCGGCCGCGGCCGCAGTGCCCGTGATGTGAGCGGCGAGGGTCCGGTTGGCGTCCGGGTCCAGCGCGGGCGCGGGGTCGGCCGAGGTGGCTTCATGCTGTGAGCCCGAGGGCGCCTGTGCCGCCGCCTGCGTGGGCCGCGGGGTCGATGCCGCCTCCTGCCATGGCAGATCGCCCGCCGAATCCTCCGCCGCACCGTCCCGACGGCCTTCCACGGGGTATTCCCGGGCATCTTCCGGTGGGTCTTCACGGGAGCCTTCCGGGGATGCTTCCGGGGCACCTTCCGGGGGGCCTTTCGCGGTCTCGTCCGAGCTTGCGTCCGGGGGCACGGCCCCTTCCGGGGGCGGGGGCGCTGCGGCGCTGCGGCCCTGGATCAGGTGTTCCTGGAGGTAGCCTTCCTCGGGAGGCGGGGGTGTGACCGGCTCCGATGCCTCTTCGGCCTCGCCCGGCTCGGCCTGCACCTGTTTCTCGACCTCGTGGCGGTCGCTGCGCCACAGGCTGCCCTCTTCTTTGGGCGGCGGGTCCGAGTCTGTCAAGCGAAATACCTCCGCACCTGGTCGATGACCTCATCCTGCTGGGCCGCGGTCATCTCGGGGAAGATCGGCAGGCTGAGCACCCGGTCGCACGCGGCTTCGGTTACCGGCAGATCACCCCGCCGCCAGCCCAGCGGCGTGAAACAGGGCTGCTCGTGCAACCCCTTGGGATAATAGACCCGCGCGGCCACCCCGTTCTGCTGAAGGTGTGCCAGCAGCCCATCGCGCACCTGCGATGCCCCCCCTCCGCCAGCGCCGGCCTCGACCCGCACGGTGAACTGGTTGTACACGTGCACGCAGTCATCCGCCGCCCGCGGCAGCGCCAGCGGCAGGCCCTCGAGCAGCTCGAAGTAGCGGCAGGCCCACTGGCGCCTCAGCCGCGTGTAATCATCCAGCCGACCGATCTTCAGCCCCAGTGCAGCGCCCTGGATCGCATCCATGCGGAAGTTGCCCCCCACGAACTTGTGCTCATACGCCCCCGTCTGCCCGTGGTTGCGGAGGCTGCGGATGCGCGCGGCCAGCTCATCATCGCTGGTCACCACCGCCCCGCCGTCACCCAGGCCCGCCAGGTTCTTGGTCGGGTAGAAGCTCAGGCAGCCCACGTGCCCGAGGCTGCCCACCGGCCGGCCCCCCAGCCGCGCCCCCGCCGCCTGCGCGGCATCCTCGATCACCGCCAGGCCATGGCGGCGGGCGATCGGCTCGATGCGCCCCATCGCCGCCGGCTGCCCGAACAGGTGAACGGGGATGACGGCCCGCGTGCGGGGCGTGATGGCCGCGGCGAGCGCATCGGGGTCGATGTTGTACGTCGCCGGGTCGATATC
>PUMS01000164.1 GCA_003551485.1 Phycisphaeraceae bacterium
CTCGAGCGCCTGCGGGTGACGCTCAACGGCGGCGACGGCCGCTCCCTGCCGCGGGAACTGGGCATGAACCAGCGGCCGGGCCAGGATGGCTCAGGTCCCCTGGCCAACGCCCCCGCCGGCCAGGTGCTGAGCATCTCCCACGTGGCCGGCTACGGCTTTCTCTATCAGATCACCGGCGACCAGCATTACGCGGACCTCGGGCGGCAGGCCATGGAGAAGCAGCTCGAGGGCTACCGTGGCCGCGACCGGCGCTATTCGCTGGTCGAGCCCTTCGGCGCGCTGCGCGCCGGGCCGAGCCTGGGCTGGGCGGCGGTGGGTTACGACCTGTGCTACGACGGCTGGGATGAGGCGTTCCGCCAGAAGGTGGCCGAGTTCATCGCCACCTACAACCAGGGCCGGTTCATGAGCCTTGAAGAGCTCGTCCGCGGCGCCCGCCATGCGCCGCAGAGCAACCACTGGGGCATGCAGGTCGGCGGTGGGGCCCTGGCCCTGCTGGCGGTGATGAACGACCCCGGCGTGGAAGACCACGAGCGCATCGAGCGGCTGTTGGAAGTCAGTCAGCAGTCGATGATCCGCAACGTCACCGAGGGCTTCGGCGAGGGCGGCTACTTCGCCGAGGGCGATGGCTGCGGCACCATGGCCAGCCACATCGTCTACCTCCCCGCCATTCAGGCATGGAAGACCGCCGGCGGCAAGGACTTCATCACCCCGCGTCCGGATGTGCGCTGGACGGCGCTGCGATGGCTTCACCTGACCATCCCGCGCGGCGAGAACCGGGCCAACCTGCGAAACGGCATGGTCACCCGCGGCGGGTACCCGCACAACGTCTGGGCACGCCACGACATCAGCGGCGGCGGCTACTTCGCCATCGGCTACGGCGCGGTCACACCCGAGGAACGCGCCGGCATGTGGTGGTGGTACAACCGCTACATGCGCCAGTGGGATGAGAACAACGACACCCCGTTCGACACCATCAACATCTACCCGCACATGTCCGTCCTCGCCTTCATCAACACGCCCTTCGACGTCGAACCGATGGATGCGGCCAAGGCCTGGCCGCTGAACGTGCGGGACCAGCGCCACCAGTTCTACGCCTTCCGCAACCGCTACCAGGATGAGAACGACATCGTCATCACCCAACTCGTGGTGCAGTCGCCCTACCGCTTCCGCCACGGGCCCGACCGCCAGATGGTGATCCAGCACGAAGGCAGCCGCTCCAACTGGGGCTCGATCCCGCGCAACGCCACGCACTGGCAGCCCGCGGCGGACGGTTCAGCCACCATCGGTGACGGCGACACGTGGGTGGGCATCGACTTCTCCGGCGCCTCGGGCGCTGAAGCGCTGCTGGTAATGACGGGCCCGAACAGCCCGAACGACAACCGCACCCGTGCAGGGGGTCACGAGTTCAGCCTCAGGTTCATCGGCGGCGAGCCGGCCGAGGTCCAGGTCCGCGGCGACCGCATCATCGTGGGCGATCAGAGCATCGCCATCGAGGATGGCAAGCTCGTCTTCGGCCGGATGGCCGGGCCGTGGGAAGGCCCCGCGCCGCTGTACCGCGTGGATGCCGGGGCCCATGCGTGGGCCGGCCGGCCGCATGAGGTGACACTGCGAGGTCATGCCGTGGCCGGGTTGCCGCGGGACATCGACCTGAGGGTGCGCTACCGTCGGGTCGGTGGGGCCGTGTTCGATTCGCTGCCCATGCAGCGCGTGGATGAAGCCGGGTACCGAGCCGAGCTGCCCGGCGCGGTGACGGATCAGCCGCTCGAACTCTACATCGAGGGCCGGGTGGGTGATGAGCAGGTTTTGCGGCATCCGGGGGGTGAGCGGATGCTCCGCATCGAGCCCGACCGCGAGCCGCCCACGCCCATCGGCTCGCCGGAGGTGACCGAGCGCGAGCACTATCGCGTTGCGCTGCGCTGGGAGTCGGCGCGGGATGACACCGGTATCGCCGGCTACCGGGTCTACCGCGGTGAGTCGGCCGGGGATGGCCGGCTGATGGCCGAGCCCGGCCCCGATGAGTTGACGTGGACCGATGATGACCCGCCGCGCGGGGAGGCAGTCCACTACACGGTCATCGCCGTGGACACGGTGGGCCGGCGCAGCGAGCCGGTGAGCGTGCGGGTCGAGGTGCCGGCCAACCGCCCGCCGCGCAATGACCTGGTGCTGGAAGCGATGCCCGGCTCACGCGCTGCGCGGCTGAGCTGGGCCGGTGAGCTCGAGCCGGATGTGGTCGCGGTCGAACTGCTGCGCGCTGATGGTGAGGGCGGGCCGCTGGAGCGTATCGCCACGTTGGAAGCGCCCGGCATCGAGCATTACGTGGATGATGAACTGGATGCGGATGCGAGCTACCGCTATGCGCTGCGGCTGCGCGATGCCGAAGGCCTGCTCAGCGAGCCCACGGACGCGGTCACGGTCCGGCCGCTGCGCTTCGCCAAGCGGATCAACTGTGCCGGTGAGGCGCTTGAGCTTGCGGCAATGCCGTGGGAGGGCGAGCGCATCCGAAGGCCGGGCACAGCGTTGTGGAGCACCAACCGGCCGATCCCTGGGGCCGGTGAACTGGAGCCGATGTACCAGACCGAGCGCTGGAGCAACGGGCCGATGAACTACCGCTTCGAGCTCGAGCCGGGCGACTACCGGGTGCGGTTGCACTTTGCCGAGATCAACCCGCAGTTTGCGCGGCCGGGTGCGCGGCTGTTCGACGTGGTCATCAACGGCCGGACCGTCCGCGATTCGCTGGACATCTACAGCGCCGCCGGCAGCGATCATCGGCCCTACATCGTCGAGCACGAGCTGACCGCCGCCGATGGGCAGATCGCCATCACCCTCAATCCCCGCCGCGCCGGCCCCGCGATCAAGGGCATCGAGGTGCTGGCCACGCGCCAGTGACGGCATGAGCTTTGCTGCGATGTGCGGATCTGGGGTGCCGTTGAACCTCCCCGGCCGGTTGGGACGTTTGTAAGACGGACCGCGGCGATGCGCGGGGTTTTTCTGTCCGGATTGAGGAGTCTGAACATGAGCGTGCAAACCCAGGAACGGCGCGGGCTGACCGGCGGCATCTTCCTTGTCCCTCTCCTGCTGGCCTTCATGCTCGGCCTTGGCATGGCGCCTGGCGCTGCGGAGGCGGCGACCGATGCGGCCGGCGGGCCGATCAACCAGGTGTGCGCGGTGGACCCCGGTGAACCGGTCGATGCGCAGGTCACCGTGGAGCACGATGGCCATCTCATCGCCTTCTGCTGCCGGATGTGCCGGTCACGCTTCCAGCGAAACCCCGGCCCGTACCTGGTTGCCCTCGGCCTTGCCGAGCAGGAAGCGGCCGATGAGCCATCGCACGGGGACAGGCACGAGCACGGGGACGAGCACGGGGATGAGCACGAGCACGAGCATGCACGCGAGGAGGCCGAGGATCATGAGCATGCCCATGACCACGAGGCCGCGCACGAGCATGACCACGAGCATGATGATGCTCACGCCCACGCCCCGCACGACGATGACCACCACCATCACCACCACCATCACGGTGAGGTGCCCACGCTCATGGCGTGGCTTGGCCAGTTCCACGCGGTGGCGGTGCATCTGCCGATCGGGTTGCTGCTGGCGGCGGCCATTGCGGAGTTGCTTCTGCTGTTGAGTGGCCGGGGCAATCTGGCGCACGTGACGCGGTTCTGCATCTGGCTGGGGGCGCTGGGGGCGCTGCTGGCAGCGACGTTGGGCTGGTTCCACATCGGCTGGGACCTGGCTCACGATGATGCGTTGATCGGCCCGCACCGCTGGCTGGGCACGGCGGTGGCGCTGTGGAGCATCCTGCTGGTGGTGCTGGCCGAGCGCGCCCACCGTCGCGAGGGCCCGCGCGCCCGCCGCGCCTTCCGCCTCGCCCTGCTGGTGGGCACCCTCGCCCTGGTGGTCACCGCCCATTACGGGGGCATGATCGTGCACGGGCCGGATTACTACCACTGGCCGTGATCGCTGAAGGCGTCGCTCGGAAGACCTCGCTCTACCCACCCTACACTTTGGGAGCCGGAGTAACCTGACACACCCGACTCCCGTACCCCCATTCTCATCCTCGTGGGTCCGGCGCAGCCGCGGGGGACACTGCCTTGGGAATCCTCCCCCCTATCCCCTGCCGGGGGCGTGAGGGGACTGGGGTGAGCGGAGACGTCCCAAGGGCCGGTTCGAATCTGCCCCACTCCCCAGCCCCTCGCCTGCCCCCGGAAGGGAAGGTGAAGAAAGGAGCCGCGCCGTATTGGGGAGGGCTCTCATCGTCGCGGGCGTCCGACGGGACATGAGGGAACGCCGTTCAGCCCGGCGGCATCTCCACCACGCGGATGACCACGGGCTCACCATCGATGAAGTCAAGTTGCTTGAGCTTGGCCAGGGCATCGTTGAGCGGGCCCTGCCGGGCCTCGTGGGTGGTCATCACCAGCGGGACGAACTCGCCGGCACAGCTCTCGTGCTGGATGATGCCCGAGAGGCTGATGCCCGCATCGCCAAGTGCCGTGGCGATGGCGCCCATCACGCCCGGCCGGTCCAATGCGTTGAAGCGCAGGTAGTAGCGCGCCTGGACCTGACGCGGGTCGAACAGCCGCGGCGGCTTCTGCTGGTCGGGCCAGATGTGCATCTTCCCGAAGGCCTGCGGATACCAGCCCGCGGCGATGTTGAGCACGTCGCTGACTACCGCGCTGGCCGTGGGCTCCTTGCCCGCACCGCGGCCGACGTACACCGTCTGCCCCACCGCGTGGCCGAAGATCGCGATGGCGTTGAACGAGCCGTGCACCTGCGCCAGCGGCTCCTCGCGATGGATGAAGCACGGCTGCACGCTCAGGCTCAAGCCCGGCTGCACGCTCAGGCTCAAGCCCGGCGCACCGTTGCCCTCATCGATCCGCTCGGCCATGCCCAGGAGCTTCATCTCATAGCCCAACTCCGCGCCGAAGCGCACATCCGCAAGGTCCAGCGTGTCGATGCCCGTGCAGGGGATGGCCTCATCGCTGACCTGGCAGCCGAAGGCCAGCGAGGCGATGATCGCCAGTTTGTGGGCCGAGTCGCCGCCGCCGACGTCGAGCGTGGGGTCGGCCTCGGCGAAGCCACGGGTCTGGGCCTCGGCCAGGGCCGTGGCGTAGGGCGCATTCTTGCTGGTCATCTGCGACAGGATGTAGTTGCACGTGCCGTTGAGGATGCCGTAGAGGGCCTGGATGCGGTTGGCCATCAGGCCGAAGTTGATCGCGGTGATCAGGGGAATGCCCCCGGCACAACTGGCCTCGAAGCCGATCGACACCCCCCGCTGCCGCGCCAGCGCGAACAGCTCGGCCCCCTCGGCCGCCAGCAGCGCCTTGTTGGCCGTGACCACGTGCTTGCCCATGTCCAGGGCGCGGCGGACGAACTGGCTGATGGCACCCCGCCCGCCGCCGAGTTCGACCAGGATGGGCATGCTCTCGGTGGCGAAGAAGGCCTCGGGGTCGGTCACCAGCACGTTGCGCGGGACGCGCTCGGTCTTGTAGTCCACATCCTGCGGCCGCACCAGCACCCGCCGCAGCTCCAGCCGGCAGCCCAACCGCCGGGCATACCGTTCGGACTGCTCCTGCAACAGTTCGACCACGCCCGAGCCGACCGTCCCGCAGCCGATCAGCCCCACACCGATGGATTGCTCGCTCATGAGTCACACTCCAAGCCGTAAAAGCCGGCCAGCTTAGCAGCCCCCCGGCCCCCACGCCACGGGACGGGACGGCGGCGGGGTAAACGGGCCCTGCGGGGGGATGCATCCTTTCGCGCCAGGGTCTGCGGTGACAGCCGCAGTGGGCCGAAGCAGTGGAGCCGGACTTGAGGCGGGGGCGGCATGAACAGATGACCGGCGTGCCTGATGACGGCCCGGCTGGGCTCGGTCGTATCGGTGGCGTCACAAGTCGGCCGCCGCCGGTGGCGGGGGCCTACAATCCACCGACCACCGACAGGTCCCGGTAGGTGGCGGCGTCTGTCCCACGGAGGGATGCGGTCGGCAGGATCAACGGGTTGGGCCGGGGCATCAGGAATCACGGCATGGCATTATTCAAGCGTGGATTGCGCAGCATCCTCATGGGCCGATACGGCTGGGTCACCACGGTGGTCTTGGCTTCGCTTCTGATCGCACTGGGCATCGCCGGACAGGATCGCTTGGCGCTGCGGGCGCCCATCGCGACCTCCGTCAGTGATGAAGAGGCGACCGGCCGGGGGCAGGACGAGGCCACGGGCTGGTCGCACGCATTGCACGGTGAGCGGTTCGCGGTATCCACCGAGGCCGATCAGCTCCAGGACCAGGCCGCATCGGCCGATGGCGCCGGTCCACACGTGGGCAACGCCCTGCCGGGCTCGGTGGATGAGCTGCGCCGACTCCAGCAGCGTGTGCGCCAGGTGGTCGCGCAGGTCATGCCTGCCACCGTGGGCTTGCAGATCGGAAGCGCCCAGGGCAGCGGCGTAATCGTCAGCGCCGAGGGTCTGGTACTGACCGCGGGGCACGTCTCGGGTCAGCCCGGCCGCCGCGCCACCATCATCCTGCCCGATGGCCAACGGCTGCGGGGTGAGACGCTGGGCCGCAACCAGGGCATCGACAGCGGCATGATCCAGATCACCTCCGACCCGCCCGATGAGGGGGGATTTGCCCACGTCGAGCTGGGCCGATCGGCCGACGTTCGGCCCGGTGACTGGTCCATCGCCCTGGGCCATCCCGGCGGTTACGAGCGCGGCCGGGAGCCGGTGGTGCGGCTGGGCCGCGTGGTCCGCGCTGCGCGTCGGGTGATCTGGACCGACTGCACCCTGGTCGGCGGCGACTCGGGCGGGCCGCTTTTCAACCTCGATGGTGAAGTGATCGGCATCCACAGTCGCATCAGCGTGAGCACCAGCGGCAATTTCCACGTGCCGATCGACACCTACCACGATACGTGGGACCGCCTGGCCGAGGGCGAGGCATGGGGCCTGGGTTCGGGTGAGCCGCGGGCGTTTCTCGGGGTGACCGGCGAGGACCACGAACGGGGTTGTCGCCTCACCACCGTGCTGCCGAACACGCCCGCGGCGGAGGCGGGCCTTCGCGTGGGCGACGTCATCACGCGCTGGGACGGCCAGCGCATCAGCGGCATCGACGCCCTGATCGAAGCCATCCGCGAATCCAACCCCGGCGACCGCATCGAGGTGCGCTACATGCGCGACGGCCGGCGCGGCCGGCTCACCGTCGAACTGGGCCAGTTCGGCGGCTGATGCGTCCCCTGGCGCCACCGTTGTGCCCGAGGCCCGCCGGCGCTGCCAACCCGCTATCACCGAATCTGCGAGGTGACCATGACACACCACACCGCCCGCCCCCACCCCCACCCCCACAGCTTGCCACTGCCGCATCGCCGCGGTTCGGCGGTATTCATCCTCACCGCGGCCATCCTCACGCTGAGCGGTGGCGGCCAGGCATGGGGCCAGCTCTTTGCCGGTCTGTCGCCGGATGAACTGACGCGCGGCTCAAAGATGCTCGCGACCTTCGGCCCCGTGGTCGAGCCGGTGGTCCCGGCCACGGTCGCCATCGAGCACGAGGGCGAGCAGGTGGCGCTGGGCCTGGTGGTCGATGCAGGCGGCTACATCCTCACCAAGGCCAGTGAACTGAGCCAGGCCGTCACCTGCCACCTGGCTGATGGCCGCAAGCTGGCAGCGCGCATCATCGGCATCTCGCCCGACCACGACCTGGCCATGCTCCAGGTCGAAGCGGAGGACCTGTCCACGGCGGTCTGGGGCGATGCCTCGAAGCTGCACCTGGGCGACTTTGTGGCCACGCCGGGGCCGGATGGACCGCTGACCGTGGGGGTGGTGAGTGTCAAGCCGCGGCGCATCCCGCCGCGCTCCGGCCTGCTGGGCATCCAGATGGGCGAACCGCAAGAGCAGGGCGTGCCCATCGAGCAGGTTTTTGAAAGCAGCGGTGCCGAGGAGGCGGGCCTGCGCGTGGGTGACGTGGTCACCCATATCGACGACACACCCACCCCGTCGCGCGAAGACCTCGGCCAGGCCGTGCGATCCAGGAGCGCCGGCGACAGCATCACGGTCCGCTACCTTCGCGATGGGCAGGAGCAGCAGACCACCGCGCGCCTGCGGGCGCAGGTGCCGGGCATGGGCCTCTCGCGCGACGCCATGATGAACCGCATGGGCGGTGAGCTTTCCGTCCGCGCCCACGGCTTTCCCCTGGCCCTTCAGCACGATGCGGTCATCGCCCCCTCGGACTGCGGCGGCCCATTGGTAGACCTCGATGGCCGCGTGGTGGGCATCAACATCGCCCGCGCCGGCCGCACCACCACCTACGCCATCCCCGCATCCGAGGTGCTCGGCCTGCTGGACGAGCTCAAATCCGGCCGCCTCGCCCCCGCGGATGAGCAGGATGTGACCCAAGCCATCGAAGAGGCCGCGGAACAGCCGCAGTAAACCGGTGACGCAGTGTGAGGCCGCGCCGAGCGGGTAGGCGGGGAACCCCCTTTCGGGGGCGCCCCGCTCCCCACACCACCGTGCATACGTTTCCGTACACGGCGGTTCACGTGAGGTACGCGGGGGGAGTTGATGCTCGGGAGCAGGCTCAGGCGGACACCGCCTGTTCCGTCTGCATCATCACCTCATCGTCGCCGGCTGTCTCGGGCGGTTCCGTGGACCTTTGATGCAACCCGCCGGGGATGGAGGCGGTTCCACCGCCACCGGCGCCCGTGAGCCCAGGTCCGTCTTGAACAATGCAAATCTGCAAGTCCGTTTTAGTCAGCATCTTACAGCGCGGACCGGGGGTGTAGTGTCACGCGGGCGGCTCCCTGGCGGGCGGATCGGGTCATACGGTCAGCTCGCGCAGGGTCGGCGGTGAGGCCAGGCCTACCTCCCCCCGCCTGAATCAAGCCGCCGCAGCCACTCGCTTGGGCGCGAGTTCCCGGCCCGGCCAGTCCGCCACAATGCCGGCCGCAGCATCATCGCCTCGCCCCGGCACTGCATACGCGGTTGTGCGCCGCTGTCCCTTCTGTTGCGGGCGGGGCGGGGCGAACGGGGCTAGGCATCCACGAGGCGCACGGGCAGGATGCTGCGCTGCGGGGCTGATGTCGGGTGGCTGTAGCGGGTGGCCTGCTGCCAGTATTCAGCCCCGTAGTCGATGAGCAGTTCCTCGCCTGCGGCGATGTCGCGCAGGGCACGGAAATCGATGCGCTGGGCTTGCACCAGCGTCCGCCAGGTCACGTTGGGAGCATCGCCATGGTTGAACACCGAGGCGATGCCAAAGGCCAGGGCACGGCCATCGCCATCGTAGGGCCAGGCGAACAGGTAATGGTTGAGCACCGTGTCGATGCGCTGCCAGTTTCGCTCCAGCGGAAGCGCGTGGCACTGTTCGATCAGCTCGCCGGCTGAGATCGGGCCGGATGCGAACACGCCCATGCCATGCAGCGGCGATCGGCGCAGCTCGACATGGCGGTGACGCACGAGAGGACCGTTCACGGCAAGACTTCCTGTGGACAGACTCGGCCCTGCGATGCAGCAGGCCCAGGATGATACCCCTCCCGTCGGCACAGTTCACCCGACCCCGAACAGGTCGCCGGCGCCCCGCGGTGGCCGCGGGCGCTGATGCCGGTACAGGTGGCAAGCGGCGGCTCCCCACTGCCTTCGGGCACCTCTCCTCTTCCGGGGGCGGGAGAGGGGGCCGGATTTTCAGAGCAGTGTCTTATGAGGCTGGCGCCTCACCCACGAGGATGAGAATCGGGGTACGGGGGTCGCGTGTGCCAGGTTACTCCGGCTCCCAAGGTGTAGGGTGGGTAGAGCGAGGTCTTCCGAGCGACGGCTTCGACAGCGCTCCGCGCTAAACCCACCACCCCCCGCTGCGAGCACGGCCCGCGCTGCTGTTTCCCAAGGCCAACACGGCACTCGGGGGGTGCCTCCCGATTCCCCTTCCGGCCCTGCTGGCCAGGCGGGGGAGGTCCTGGCGCCTGGCGCGCTCGCCACGGCTTATTGGTGGGTTTAGCGCGGAGCGCTGTCGAAGCCGTCGCTCGCAAAGCCTCGCTCTACCCACCCTACGGCCTGCTCCCTTACGGGCGGTATTCAGGGCAGAAGGGAGCAAGACAGGAGCCCGCACCGGGGGGTGCGGGCTCCTGTTGGGCGGGGATGGGTGGACCTGTCGTTTCCGCCGCGCTGAGCGACGGTTGAGCGGAGGGGAGACGGTGACGCCTCAGTCCTTGACTTCGTATTCGGCGTCGATGACGTCATCACCGCCGCTGCCGCCCGAGCCACCAGAGCGGGCGCCGGCGCTCTGCTGCTGTCCGCCGCCCTCGGCCCCGGCCTGCTCGTAGACCTCCTTGCCCATCTGCTGCATGGCGCTTTGCAGTTCGTTCAGCGCCCGGTTGATGGCCTCGGCGTCCTCTTGCTTGACCACGCTCTCGACGCTGCTGACGGCGCTTTCGATGCGGCCGCGGGTCTCGGCGGCGACCTTTTCACCGTGCTCCTCGAGCTGCTTGCGCGCTTCGTAGACGGCCTGGTCGGCGCGGTTGCGGGTCTCGACAAGCTCGCGCTTGCGGCGGTCTTCTTCGGCGTGCTCCTCGGCCTCCCTGCGCATCTTCTCGATCTCTTGCTCGCTGAGGCCGCTGGAATTCTTGATCTCGATCGACTGCTCCTTGCCCGTGCCCTTGTCCTTGGCCGACACGTTCAGGATGCCGTTGGCGTCGATGCGGAAGGCGACCTCGATCTGCGGCGTACCGCGCGGGGCGGGGGGAATGCCGGTGAGGTCGAAGTGGCCCAGCGAGCGGTTGTCTTTGGCCATGGGGCGCTCGCCCTGAAGCACGTGGATCGTCACCGCCGTCTGGCTGTCGGAGTAGGTGGTGAAGACCTCGCTCTTTTCCGTGGGGATCGTCGTGTTGCGCTCGATCAGCCGGGTCATCACGCCGCCTGCGGTCTCGATGCCCAGCGACAGGGGCGTCACGTCCAGCAGCAGCACATCCTTGACCTCACCCTCGAGCACGCCGCCCTGGATGGCGGCACCGATGGCGACCACCTCGTCGGGGTTGATGCTCCTGTTGGGCTCGCGTCCGAAGATATCCTTGACGATCTGCTGGACCTTGGGCATGCGCGTGGCGCCGCCGACCAAGACCACCTCGTTGATGTCCGAGGCCTTGACCCCGGCATCCTGAAGTGCCTTCTCCGCCGGCCCGCGCAGCCGGTCGAACAGATCGGCGCTGATCTGCTCGAACTTCGCCCGGGTGATGGCGAGCTGAAGGTGCCTGGGCCCTTCCTGCGTGGCGGTGATGAACGGCAGGTTGACCGTGGTCTCCTGCGAGGTCGACAGTTCGCACTTGGCCTTCTCCGCCGCTTCCTTGAGCCGCTGAAGGGCCATCGGATCCTTGCGGATGTCGATGCCCTCGATCTTCTTGAACTCATCGGCAAGGTGGTCGATCAGCCGCTGGTCCCAGTCATCGCCGCCCAGGTGCGTGTCGCCGTGGGTGCTGAGCACCTCGAACACGCCCTCGCCGATGTCCAGGATCGAGATGTCGAACGTGCCGCCGCCGAGGTCGAACACGGCGATCTTCTCGTTCTTCTTCTTCTCCAGGCCGTAGGCCAG
>PUMS01000152.1 GCA_003551485.1 Phycisphaeraceae bacterium
GCTTCAGCCCTGATCCTGCTGGGCAGTGATGACGTGACCTGGCTGGACGCCCAAGCCCACCTGCTGCACCTGCCCATCCACGCCCCGCGGTTCTACCTGCCTGATGGCCCCCTGGCCGATGCCCTGCGACGGGGCGAGGTGGCCGCCGAGGTCCATCTCGATGCACCCGCGAAGTGGCGCCAGGTCGAGGCCGCCAACCTCTACGCGCTGGTTCACGCGAGGCGGGGTGCCCCGCCGCAACCAGCACTGACGGTCATGGTCCGGCGCGATGGCATGAGCATCGTGCCCGATCAGGCGCCCGATGCCACGGCGGCCGTGAACACGGCCACGGCTGTTGCGCTGATGGAGCAACTGGCACGGCGGCCGCCATCGCGGCCGGTGCTGTTCGCCTTCGTCGATGCCTACGGGATCAACCAGGTCGGCGCGCGGCGGATGTTCCAGGCGCTGGTGAGCACGCCGCGGGAGGCGCGCTTCCAACTCGATGAAGACCGGCGGCTGCTTCAGCGCACCTATGCGCCCGCCGCGGCCCTTGCCCGCGAGTTGGGCGATGGCCCCGACGCCCTGGCGGTGCTGCACCGCGCTCGCTACCGGGTGCTGCACCGCTACGTGCGCGATGAGGTCAACCGCCGGATTCTGGCGGTGGAGTCGGTGCTGCACCCGCTGCGGCTGCAAGCCCACTCACCGGCGATGCGGGATGATGAGGCGCTTCAGCGCCGCATCGAGGTCCTGGACCGCCAGCGCCGCGACCTGCACGGCATCACGCGCGCCCTGCTCGACCCGCCGCGCACTGCCGAAGAGGATGCGGCCCTGACCGAGGCGCAGCGCGAGCGGGCGCTGGAACTGTGGCAGGCGGCCTACAAGCGCATCGTCGGCCAGCACGCGGAGGCCGAAGCGCGGCTGGCGCGGTTCCACGAAGAGGATGGGCTTCGCCAAGCGCTGCTGGCGGCGCTGGGACTGGGCGAGGGAGAGACCAACCCGCTGGCGTTCGTCCTGGGACTGGACCTTTCCGACAGCGGCGTGGTGGCCGGGCCGATGCTGACCTGCGGCTACCTGGGCCAGAACGAGGTCATCGCCGCGCGCGACCTGGCGCGGTGGCTTCGCGGCCTGGATCAGCAGCGCCTCGAGGCGATGTGGCCGGGCGAGGTGGGTCGGGCGGTGAGCCTCGAGCCGCTGGGCGGACAGCGCAGCGTCGACTCCTACAACGTGGCCCATCAGCCGACGCTGACCAGCGCCGCCCAGAGCTTCGGGGTGGGGGCAATGACCTGGTCGACCCTCTCGGCCGCGCAGCGGAAACGCGACACCCCGGCCGACACCGCCGAACATCTGCACTGGCCGCGCCTGGTGCCGCAGGTCCGTGCTGCGATGGCGCTGGTGCGCGAGGTGGCGGACGATGAGCAACTGCTGTTCACCGCGGCCATCACGCCGCGCTGGAACCGCGTGCGGGGGCAGATCGTCGATCGTTCGCCCGGTGAGCCGCTGCCAAGACTGGCGATGCCGGGGAAGCTGGTGGCGCTGGTGCCGGGCAACCCTTCGGGACCGGGGCAGGTGAACCTCGTCGACCTGCCTGCCTCGCCGGGCATGAGACGGCTGGAGTTTGCCCGCACCGGGGCGGACGGCCGTTTCCACTATGATGCCTGGCCCGGACACGTGGCCGGCACGCACACCCGCTACGTCGTGCAGGCCTGGCAACTGGGCGAGGGCGGCCGCATCGAACGCGCGGTGGACCAGGGCACGGCCGGGCGGGCGCTGAACTGGGGCGTGAACGTGCAGGAGCGCGGCGGCAGCCCGCTGCGGGCGCTGCTGTTCGACTGCGAGGAGGTGTCGCTGACCGACCTCTACGACCCGCGGTTTCTTCTGCACCTGGGCGGCTCGCTGCTGGATGCGCGCGAGTTCAGCGAGCCGCGGCGGCTCAATCTCAGCTTCCACCAGGGCTTGATGGCGGCACAGGTGGACCCGGGCCTGCGGTGGCAGGTGCTGCTGCGCGCGGGAGTGGGTGAGAACCGCCTGGCGCTTCTGAACATGCTCGATCCGGCCGAGGCCGACGTCGAGGCCGGCGCTGCGCTGACGGGGGCGGCCCGGCGGCTGATGCGGGGCTTCGAGATCGGCCAGCCACGGCCGCGCCACCACCTTCACCAGTCAGCGCAGGACCTGCTGCGGCTCAACGACCTGCGGCTGGCCGACTACGAGCGCACCGGCATCCGCAGCGAGGCCATCCGCGACCTCCAGCAGCGCACCCGCCGGCTGCTGGATGAGGCCGAGGCGGCCCTGGCCGCCGACGATGGCGGGGCCTACCACGCCGCTTCAGCGGGCGCCCTGGCCAACGAGGTGCGCAGCTACCAGGCCGTGCGCGACACGGCCAACGATGTCATCCGCGGGGCGATCTTCCTGCTGCTGGCCCTGGCGCCGTTCAGCTACGCCATGGAGCGGCTGCTGATGGCCAGCCCGAACATCTACCGCCAGATCGGCGGCACAGCGCTGATCTTCACGGTCATGACGGCGGTGCTGTGGAGCTTCCATCCGGCGTTTCGCATCTCCAGCCAGCCGCTGATGGTCATCATGGCCTTCGCGGTGATCCTGATGAGCCTGCTGGTGCTGGCGGTGGTCTACCGCCGTTTCGAGGTCGGCCTCGAGGAGCTGCGCAGCGGGCGGGCGGAGGCCTCGGGGGCGGCCACCTCGCGCGTCGGCGTGCTGGCCACGGCTGTGAGGCTGGGCATCGCCAACATGCGAAAGCGCAAGCTGCGCACCACGCTCACGGGCGTGACCATCGTGCTGATCACCTTCGCGCTGCTGTGCTTCATGTCCACCACGCGCTATGCCGGGTCGAAGGAACTGGAGCTTCTCGATGAAGCGGCCTACACCGGCATCCTGCTCCGCCAGCCGGGCAACCGCGCCTTTCCCGAGCGGATGCTGCCCGAACTGCGAACGACGATGGGCGGTGAGGCCGAGCCGGCGGCGCGGCGGTGGTGGATCAACCCCACCACCGGCCACTGGCGCATCGGCGTTCGCCACGAGGCCACGGGTCATGAACTGCCCCTTCGCGGCGCGCTGGGCCTGGCGGCGCACGATCCGGCCATCGCCGGCCGCCACGACGGCGGCGGCGAGCCCGCGCTGCCCAACTGGGAAGCCTTTGCCCGCGGTGACGGCGCCTACCTGGTCAGTGACACGGCCGCATCACTGGGCGCTGAGCCGGGCGATGCCATCATCGTGGCCGGCCATCGTCTCACGCTGCTGGGCACGATCGAGTCGCGGCTGCTGGATGTGGAGGTGCGGGACCTGGATGAGGTCTCCCTGCTGCCGACCGACTACACGGTGATGGACGATGCCGCCCGGGCGCTGATGCTGCGGCAGGATGTGACGCTGATTGCCGATGAGATCGCCGGCGGCGCGGGCATGGACGTGGGCAGCGACCTGCCGGTCCTGGCCAGCGGTGACGTGGTGATCGTGCACGAATCGCTGCTTCGCGGCCTGGAGAATGCCGAGCTGCGCAGCATCGCCGTGCCTCTGCCCGACGGCGCCGCCGCGACGAAGCACGCCCACGAGCTTGCCCACCGCATCGCCTACTCGGTCTTCTTCGGCGGCCGGGACGAGGGTGTGCGCGCGATGGCCACCACGCCCCTTCTGCCGCAGGCGCCGCGCAGCGTGCTGATCCCGCTGGCCATCGGCGGGCTGATCATCTTCAACACGATGCTCTCGGCCATCGCCGAGCGGCGAAGGGAAATCTACGTGTACACCAGCCTGGGCCTGGCGCCGCTGCACGTGGGCTTTCTGTTCCTGGCCGAGGCGGTGACCTACGGGCTGATGGGCACGGTGTTCGGCTACGTGGTGGGCCAGGGCGTGGCGACGGTGTTGAGCCACCTGGGCTGGATGGGCGGGATCACGCTCAATTACTCGGGCACGCAGGCGATCATGGTGATGGTCATGGTGCTCGGCGTGGTGGTGGTCTCCTCGCTGGTGCCGGCGTACCTGGGCGGGCGGATGGCGGCGCCGGCCAACGAGCGGACGTGGCAGGTGCCGCCTCCGGAAGGGGACGTGATCCGCGACACGCTGCCGTTCACCGCCACGCCGCGAACGGCGCCGGGCCTGATGCAGTTCCTGGCCGAATACATGGATGCGCATCGCGAGGGCAGCATCGGCCACTTCTCGACCGATCGGCTTCAGATGGCTCTGGAGCCGCTCAACGGGGACGCTGTGCCCGTGCTGCGCGCTACGGTGTGGCTGGCGCCTTTCGACCTGGGGGTGCGCCAGGAGGCGATGATCGTGGTGCAACCGACGGGCGAGGAGGATGTATGGCAGATCGATGTCGAACTGGTGCGCGGCGCGGGTCAGACCGAGGCCTGGTGGAAGCTCAACCGCGTGTTCCTGCGCGACCTGAGACGGCAACTCCTTGGCTGGCGCAAGCTGCCGGCCGACCGTGTGGTGAGCTACATCGAAGCCGGCCGCGCCGCCCTCGAACGCACGGGAGGCGGGGCGGGTGAGGCGGGCGAGGGGGGCAGGGGGGTGGTGGCATGAAGCGGGTGGCATCGGATCGGGCCCTTTCGATGGGCAGGGGTTCATCGTCCTTGCAGAGGCGCTGCAAGCCGGCGCCGCTTCGGCTACGTGTGACGGGGAGGGGTCGCGACGATGCGTGAGGATCGGGAGTTTCGCGAGTTCCGCGACCTGATGAAGCGGCCGGAGCACTTCGAGAGTGGCTTCGGCTGGCGCACGGTGATCATGGCCGTGTTCGTCGGCCTGATCATGACCCCGGCGCAGATTTACATGCAACTCGTGGCCGGGGTCGAGATGGGCCCGGCGGCGCAGTGGGTGACGGTGATCTTCTACGTCGAGGTCGCCCGCCGCGCCATGATGCAGCTCAAGCGGCCGGAAATCTTCATCCTCTTCTACATGTGCGGGGCGGTGATCAGCTCCGGCATGGGCACGGGCAACCTGCTGTGGCACCAGTTCCTCGTGCAGAGCGAGGAGATGCGCAAGATGGGGGTGGCCGAGCACATCCCCCACTGGTTCGCCCCGTCGGACCCGGAGGTGCTGTCGCTTCGCACCTTCTTCCATCCGGCGTGGGTGCTGCCGGTGATGCTCATGATGATGACCCTGCTGCTGACGCGGGTGGACAACTTCGGCCTGGGCTACATCATGTTCCGCCTCACCAGCGATGTGGAGGAACTGCCCTTCCCCATGGCGCCGGTGGCGGCGATGGGCATGACCGCGCTGGCCGATGCCTCGCAGCAGAAGGACACCTGGCGGTGGCGCACCTTCGCCATCGGCGGCATGGCCGGGGCGGCGTTCGGGGCGATCTACCTGGTGGTGCCCAACCTCACCGGCGCGTTCTTCGGCCAGTCGATCCGCATCCTGCCGCTGCCGTTTTTCGACCTCACGCCCTACAGCGAACGGCTGCTGCCGGCGATGCCGATGATGATCAGCTTCGACCTGTCGTTCATCATGCTGGGCATGGTGCTGCCGTTCTGGGCGATGGTCGGCTCGTTCGTGGGGTTGGTTCTGACGATGCTGGCCAACCCGCTGCTCTACCGCGGCGAGGTGCTCACGAGCTGGGAGCCGGGCATCGGCGGCATCCAGAGCGTGCAGACCAATATTCTGGACTTCTACTTCAGCTTCGGCCTGGGGCTGGGCCTGGCGGTGGCGGCCATCGGCATCATTCACGTCATCAGCAGCCTTCGGCGCAAGAAGCGCGAGATGGCCGAAGGTGCGGTCACTTCCGGCATCGACTGGTCCAGGCTCTACAAGCCGCCCGCCAACCGCGGTGACTTTCCCCTGTGGGTGGCGGTGCTGATCTACGTCAGCTCGACCGCGGGCTACATCGCCATCTGCTACTGGCTGGTCAACATCGTCACGCCGCCGATGGAGGGCACATGGTTTCCGCTGTGGCTGCTGATCTTCTACGGCTTTGTCTACACGCCGCTGATCAGCTACATCTCCAGCCGGATGGAGGGCATCGTGGGCCAGCAGGTGCAGATCCCGTTCGTGCGCGAGGCCACGTTCATCCTTTCGGGCTACAAGGGCGCGGCGATCTGGTTCGCGCCCATCCCGCTGCACGACTACGCCCGACAGACGCTGTTTTTCAAGACCACCGAGCTGACCGGCACTCGCATCACCTCGCTGATCAAGGCCGAGCTGCTCATCTTCCCCATCATGGCCGTGGGCACGGTGATGTTCAGCCAGTTCATCTGGTCGATCGACAACGTGCCCAGCGAGATGTTCCCCTACGCCAACGAATTCTGGGAGCTGCGCGCCTACCGCGAGGGCCTGATCTACACCGCCACGCTGCCGGGCGAGGGGGCCACCCCGTTTCAGGAGGCGTTCGTGCCGGCGTTTCTGCTGATCGGCTTCTTCCTGGCGCTGGGGGTGTATTCGGTGCTGGCCTGGTTCGGGCTGCCGATCTTCCTGGTCTACGGTGTGGTGCGCGGGCTGGATCAGTCGGTGCCGCACGCGATCGTACCCATGTTCATCGGGGCGCTGCTTGGGCGGTACGTGTTCCGCAAGTGGTTCGGCGATGAGTGGCCGCGCATCCGCATCGTCGTTGCCGCCGGATTCGCCGCGGGCATGGGCGTGATCACCATGCTCAGCCTCGGCCTGGTGTTCATGAGTCGAAGTGCGATCCAACTGCCGGTGTGATGCATGATGGCCTTCGCCGCCGCACAACCCGACCGCCGCACTGCGGAGTCTCGCGCACAGCGCGGCGGAGGTGCGCCAGCCGCGCCGGCCACGCTGCCGTTCGCCTGGGCCGGCTGGCGGCTGACGGTGCCCGAGCAGTGGCGGCCGCTGAAGATCGAGGGCGACTGGCAGCGCGGCCTGGTCATCCTCGGCGATGGCGAGGCCCCGCGGATGCAAGTCAGGTGGTGGCGGCCATCGCGGCGGCTCGATGCCGAGAGATGGCTCGAGCGCCAGGTTCGGCGCTGGCGCTGCCGGGCCGAGCCGCTGACCGGCGCCGCTGCGCTGCGGGAGGCCGGCTTCACCCATGCCCGCTGGCTGCCGGCCGCGCGGTATCGCGGCGGTGAGCGGCCGATGTGGTACGGGGTGGCGCCTGATGAGAACCTGGTCATCGAGGCCGTGCTCGACCCCCGCGCTGAGGCGGCGAAGCAGCGCCGGCTCGCCCAGCGCGTGCTGGCCACGCTGGCGCCGGCCACCATGCAGACGGGCACGCTCATTGCCGCATACGATGTGAGCTTCGAGGTGCCCGAGGGCTACCACGCCCTCGAGCACCGCCTGCACCTGGGTGACTTCATCATGCGGTTCGGCCATCGCGATGGTTCACAACTGACCCTGCGGCAGGTTTTTCCTGTAACGCTGGCGCTTTCACGTCGAAGCATGGCCTGGTGGATGCGGACCTGGCCGTTCAAGACGCTTCGTCCATTTGCCCCCGCCGGTGAGGAGGCCGACTGCACCATCGAGGCCGGGGATCGCATCCTGCGCGGCATTCAGCAGCGCGGGCGCAAGCGCCTGCGCTTTCCCCTGGGATGGATCGGCCCGCGCCGCAGCCTGAGGATGGCGGTGACCGATGAACAACTCGACCGGTTGCTCATCGGTGAGTGGGATACGCGCCGCGAGCCGGATGCCGGGGCACTGCGCGTGGTCATCCTCGCCATGAACCGGCCGATGCGCCGGCGGGAGGCATGCTCATGAGCCCACTGCGCGGCGGATCGAACATGCTCGGGCGCAACGAGGTATTGGCCGGCCGGCCGCGCCGACTGCCCGCGGTGCGCACGCAGCAGCGCGACAACGGCGGCCTGCTGGTGACGGTGCGCCTCGAGCGGCCGCGGTGGCAGCGGTGGCTGGGCGCGGCCGAGACGTTCGAGCGCAGCTTCGGCCTCGATCCGCTCGGCCGCGCCGTGTATGAACGCTGCGATGGCAAACGCTCGGTGGATGAGCTGACCCGCAGCTTCGCCCGCGAGCACAAGCTCAGCCACGCCCAGGCCGAGATCGCCGTGACCACCTTCCTTCGCACCATGATCCGCAAGGGGCTGGTGGCGATCGAAATCTCTCAGCGGGGCGGGCCCGCCGCGGGCGGTGGCGGGGGTGGCGGGGGTGGCGGCCAGGGCCAGGGCCAGCGACCGAAGAAACGGAGGAAACGCAAGTCGTGAGCGCCCCCCGCCGACAGCCTGGTTCCCGCCGCGCCGGCTCGATCATCCCGCCGCAAGAGGAAATCCGCCGCCAGGTGCAGTTGCCGCCCAGCCACCTGGTGCGCATGGCGTGGCGCAACATCCGCATGAGGCTGGACCGCTCGGCCCTGGTGGCCGCCGGCATCGTGCTGGCGATGGCGTTTCTCAGCTACATGCTCATCTCCGACGCCCTGGCGCAGCGCTTCGCGTCGGAAGGGCCCCCGCGCCTGGTGCGCGAGCTGCGCGCCGCCGGCGTGCTGGCGCCGATCGAGGATGCCGAGGACCGCGTGCAGACCTGGTGGCTGATCGGCCTGGCGCTGCTGGTGTGTTTCGTGGGTGTGCTCAACGCGATGCTGCTGTCGGTCACCGAGCGGTTCGGCGAGATCGGCACGATGAAGTGCCTGGGCGCGATGGATGCGCTGATCATGCGGCTGTTCCTGGTCGAGAGCCTGGTGCAGGGCGCGGTGGGCACGGCCATCGGGCTGCTGATCGGTGCGGGACTGGCGATGGCCGAGGCGGCGATGATGTTCGGCTCAGCGCTGTGGCCGACGGTGGCTTGGAGTGAACTGGCAGCGCTTTGCGGCCTGTGCATCGTGGCGGGCATGCTGCTGACGGTGTGCGGTGCGCTCTACCCGGCGTGGACCGCGGCGCGGATGAAGCCGATCGAGGCCATGCGCGTCGAGGTGTGATGGCGGCGGCCGCTGACGCGGTGGTGACGTTGGAATCGCAGGATGCACGGAAGGCCGCAGCGCTGCCAAGTGAGCGAAGGAGCCCGAGATGACCGAAGAGACGATCAACGAAGGGGATGCCGCCGACGGCGGCGGGGCCGGTGGGGTTGCCGAGGCCGACCGCGATGCACTTCTGGCCGCGCACGTGATCCGCGCGGTGGGGGTGAAGAAGGTCTACGAACTCGGCGGTGAGAAGGTGCACGCGCTGCGCGGGGTGGACCTTTCCATCGCGCGTCGGGAGTACGTGTCGATCATGGGGCCCTCGGGCTCGGGCAAGAGCACGCTGTTCAACATGATCGGCGGGCTGGACAAGCCCGATGAGGGCCAGGTGTTCATCGATGAGGTGGACATCGCCGCGCTGGACAACTTCGAGCTGGCCTGGCTGCGGTGCCACAAGATCGGCTACATCTTCCAGACGTTCAACCTCATCCTGGTGGCCTCAGCGCTGGAGAACGTGATGATGCCGATGATGTTCGGCGGCATGCCCGAGGCCGATGCGCGGGACAAGGCCGCCGGCCTGCTTCGCCGCGTGGGCCTGGGCCACCGGCTGCTGAACAAGCCCTCGCAGCTCTCCGGCGGCCAGCAGCAGCGCGTGGCCGTGGCCCGGGCGCTGGCCAACGACCCGGCGATCGTCCTGGCCGATGAGCCCACGGGCAACCTCGATCTCAAGACCGGCGAGGAGATCATCGCGCTGCTGGAGAGCCTCAAGCACGAGTTCGACACCACCGTCATCAGCGCCACCCACGACCACAAGATGCTCGCCGCCTCCGACCGCGTGGTCTACCTCACCGATGGCCGGATCACCGACATCAAGCACCGCGAGGAACTCAACATCCAGTTCGGCCAGATCGAGTCCCAGGATGACGATGCCGAGGAGCGATCCTGACCGGCCCGCCGCGGCCCTCGCCCTCCAGACCCCGGGTGCTGGGCTCTGCGCTGTGTCCGGCCGGACGGGCGGCATTGATCTGCTACGATTATCGTGGCCGAAGACGCCACTGCGGGGGAGACGGGCAAGGCAGGGGGGATTGGCGGGAAGCGGGAGCGGGGGTCGGGTCGGACGGACCCTCATGCGGGCGTGGCGGAACTGGCAGACGCGCGAGATTTAGGTTCTCGTGGGGAAACCCGTGCAGGTTCAAGTCCTGCCGCCCGCATTCCGGACCACCGGCGATCCGGCCGGTTGTTTCGGGCGCCGCCTCAGCGCTGCGGCACGCCGGGCAGCAGGTGGCCGCGGCTCTGAAGCGCCTCGCGCAGGCGCGGCAGGATCGCGCTGTGGATCTGGCTGACGCGGGATTCGGACATCTCCAGCGTCTGGCCGATCTCCCGCATCGTCATCCGCTCGTAGTAATACAGCGTCACGATCAGCCGCTCGGCACGCGAGAGATGGCGGCCGATGGCATCCTTGAGCTCGTTGCAGATCGCCGCGTGCTCCGGCGAGGGCGTCTCGGTGGCCTGGATCACATCCGCGAGGCAGGTGTTGTCATCCTCGCTGCCGCCGGTGCCGGCCTGCATGCTGACGGTGTGGACCACATCGGCGTCGCGCTGGATGCGGGCGAACTTGTCCGTGCCCAGGTTCAGGTGAGCCGCCGTCTCCTGGTCCGAGGGCTCGCGGCCGAGGGCCTGGCGCAGCTCGCGGCGGGCATTGGCCAGGATGCGCGCGCGCTGCCGCACCAGCCGCGGCGCCCAGTCGATGGTGCGCAGATAATCGAAGGCCGCGCCCGCGATGCGCAGACTGGCGAAGGTCTCGAACTTGACCTGCCGCGAGGGGTCGAACCCATCGATGGCCTCCATCAACCCGAAGCAGCCCTGCTGCACCAGGTCGTCAGGGTCGACTTCCATCGGCAGCCGCCGCCCGATGCGCTCGACCACGCGGTGCACCAGTGGCAGGTAATGCTCGACCAGTTGGCGGCGCGTCTCGCTGTCACGATCGCGGCCGTAGCGTGCCCACAGAGCATCGAGGTGGTCAGCATCGTCCGCGTCCGGGTGCGTACCGGCCGTGGCAGGGGGCCGTTGCGGCGGGGGAGCGCTATCGGCGCGATGGTTCATGGCTGGGCTTCCCTGGACTGGTTGGATCGCCGGCGATGCACCAACCCGGCCTTGTGCTATCGACCCGCCAGACCACCCCGTTTACCCCTTCTCCGCAATCACCCCCGCAATCCCAGCCGTCCCAGCCGATATGGCCGCTACAGACGGTCGCCCACACCGGATGCCACGCGCCGGGTGCCATTGGCGGCACCTGGGACAGCCAGGTTCGGGCGGGTGTGCCAAGTTTCGCCGCGCCCCATGGTGTAGGGTGGGCAGAGCGAGGCTTTGCGAGCGACGGCTTCGACAGCGCTCCGCGCTAAACCCACCACCGCGGGTGCGAGCACGGCTTGCCCCCCGGTCTCCACAAAGCGGACACGGATCGCGGGGGGCTGCCTCAGGGCGTGATGCCCATTGCAGCCCCTGTGGAAGCCCCGGCCCCCACCGCGGTCGTAACGGTGTATTGGAGGGTTTCGCTCGCAGAGCCTCGCTCTACCCACCCTACGGCCTCCTCCCGTCCGCAAGTGATTTTCAGGGCAGTGTCTCATGCGGCTGCGCCACACCCGCGAGGATGAAAATCGCGGTCGGCTCTTCTCCCCTCTCCCACCGGGAGAGGGGCCGGGGGTGAGGGCAGATTCGGA
>PUMS01000248.1 GCA_003551485.1 Phycisphaeraceae bacterium
CCGCCATCGTCACGGCGGGCGTACTCGGCGGTGACCTCGGTCAGACCGCGCTCAAAGCGGTGGTCCAGGCGCGCGATCTCATGCCAGGTGCCCAGGTAGCGCTCCAGGTCGAAACCCGTCACCGGCTCGACGCCGCGCGGCGGGGCGGTGCTGCAACCGGCCAGAACCACAGCGACACTCCCCACAAGCCCCACCCCTGCAAGGATGAACCTTCCGATTCGCGTTGTGGATGCGCAGACCATGACAACCTCCAGACCCCCGCCACCTTCACCACGGCTCGGCGGGAACTGTCGAACTGTAGCACCTGCGGAGTGCTTCGGCCTGCGCGATCGCAGCCCGGCTGCTGATGCGCCGTGACGGCCTGCGGCAGACCCTTCATTGCCGCGGGCTCGCGGCTGTGCCCACGCTCTACACGGACCTGGCAGCGGGTTCCGCGGCGGCCTGGGGCTCCAGCGCATCGGTGTCGGTCTCGAGCAGGTGGTATTCGAAGGCATCGACCAGCGCCTGCCACGAGGCCTCGACGATGTTCTCGCTCACACCGATGGTCGAGAAGTAGCGGTCGGGGTTGTCCGGGTCTTCGACGGCGAAGTCGACGATCACGCGGACCTTCGCCGCCGACTCGGCCCGGCTGTTGACCACCCGCACGCGGTAGTCGCGCAGATGCACCTTGTCGAGCTGCGGGTAGTGGGGGCGAAGGCACTTTCGCATGGCGCTGTCCAGGGCGTTGACCGGGCCGTCGCCCTCGGCCACCTGGTGCTGCCAGGCCTCGCCGATGCGCAGCTTCACGATCGCCTCGGTCTGCGGCTCGATGGCATCCTGCTTGAGGATGACGCAGCGGTAGTGGTCCAGCGCCCAGTACTGGCGGCGCTGCTTCAATGCCGAGCGCACCAGCAGTTCGAGGCTGGCCCCGGCGGCCTCGAACTGGTAGCCGCGGTCCTCGAGCTCGGCGATGCGGCCCAGCAGCTTGCGCTGAAGCTCGCGGTCGGCGGCCAGGTCGTACTTGTCACCCAGCAGCGCCTGGAGGTTGGACACGCCGCTGAGCTCGCTGACCAGCACGCGGCGGGTGTTGCCCACGCTCTCGGGCGGCACGTGCTCGTAGCTGCGCGCCAGGCGGTTGACCGCGTGCACGTGCATCCCGCCCTTGTGGGCGAAGGCGGCGGGGCCGACGAACGGCTGGCCCGCATAGAGGTTGAGGTTGGCCAGTTCGTAGACGAAGCGGCTGATCTCGGTCAGGCGCGTGGTGGCATCGGGCAGCAGGCAGTCGAAGCCCATCTTCAGCCGAAGGTTGGCCACCACGGTGGTCAGGTCGACGTTGCCGCAGCGCTCGCCGATGCCGTTGATGGTGCCCTGCACCTGCACGCAGCCGGCCTCGACCGCCGCCAGGGCGTTGGCCGCGGCCAGGCCGCCATCGTTGTGGGTGTGGATGCCCAGCTTCACTTCGCCGCCCAGCCCCTGGCGCACGCGGTCGATGGCCTCGGTGATCCAGGCCGGCAGCGAGCCGCCGTTGGTGTCGCAGAGGATCAGCCGCGTGGCCCCGCCCTCGACCGCGGCCCGCAGCGTGGCCAGGGCGTAGTCGGGGTTGGCCCGCAGGCCGTCGAAGAAGTGCTCGGCATCGTAGAACACCTCCCGGCCCTGCTCGCGGCAGTAGGCCACCGAATCGCGGATCATGGCCAGGTTCTCCTCGTGGCTGACGCGCAGCACCTCATCCACGTGCAGGTCCCAGGTCTTGCCCACGATGGTGACCACGGGCGTCTGGGCCTCGACCAGCGCCCTCATGCCCCCATCCTCGGCGGCGCTGACGCCGCGCCGGCGGGTCATGCCGAAGGCGCAGACCCTGGCGTGGGCCAGCTCGAGCCGGGCCGCTTCCTTGAAGTAGGCCACATCCTTGGGGTTGGACAGCGGGTAGCCGCCCTCGATGTAGTCCACCCCCATGGCATCGAGGCGGCGGGTGATCTTGATCTTGTCCACCAGCGACAGGCTCACCCCCTCACCCTGCGTGCCATCGCGAAGGGTGGTGTCATAGATCTCGATGCGTCGGTTGTCGGATCGGTCGCTCATGGTGGTGTCCTCTCGGGGGGCTGGGCCCATCTTCTGTTCGCCGCACTTCGCGGTGCGGGGGCCGGTCTGCGGGGTCCGAACCCATGGGGATACAAAAAAGGCCCCGCCGCGTGGCAGGGCCTCTGGGATCAATGTCGCACGATCGCCTGCCCTACCACGGGGGTGAGCCGATAATGATGATCGTAATGGCGATCGGACGGGTGTTCATGGTCGTGCGAGCGTCCGTTGCGCTGTCCGGCCCCCCCCGGAAGGGGCAGGCAAGCGCCGGCATTCAGTCCCAATTGTACCCGCCAAGTCGGTGAAGGCAAGCGGCCTGGGCAACGTTCGTAGGTGGCCGCGGCCGGCCACTGACCGGTTTGCCTCGCCCTCAACGCTCCCGTGCCCCCCGCGTCTCGGGCCCGGAAATGGGCTGGACGCCGCGACAAGTCGGGAAGCGGGTGCAGCCCCAGAAGGCATTGCCTTTGTGGCGGCCATGGCGGGCGATGCGTTGGGCCATGGGTTCACCGCAATTCGGGCACGCGGGGGCGGAGTCGGGTTCCCTGTTTCCGCCGACGGAGGCGGCTGCAGTGGCGGAGGGGGAGGCGGAGGAGAGCGGTCCCGCGGTGGGCGCCTCGGCAGCGCGCCGACCCTGGACGGTGCCGATCAGCGGCACGAGGGCCGTACCATCAATCAGTTGGATACCATTGTCACGGGCAAAGCGCTCCGCTTGGGGCGTTGCCCGGCCGCTGGTAACGAGGATCGCGTCATCGGCCCCTTCGGACACGCGGACACCGAGCAGTTCGCGGACGACACCGACTCCCACCTTCCAGGAGCGCCAATGCTTGGCCTGAACGATCGTGCGCTGGCCCTGGCGGTGTAGAATCAGGTCGATGCCACCATCGGCGCCGCGCCCGGTGTCATCGACCGCGTAGCCCTGGCGCCGGTAGGCCGCGGCAAGAAGCTGCTCGAATTGGCGCCACGACAGTTGGCGGATGGTCTCGATGCCCTTCTGACGCTCCAAGCATCTGCCATCGCGCCAGTTCGATATCAGCGCCAGTCCCCACACGGCAGCGACCAGCGTCATCCCCGACAGGGCGAACAGATAAGGCAGACCACGAAGCTGCTGTGCCATATCGGCATTGAAGACGGTGACCAGCAATGCGTACACGCCGGGCCCGAGCACCGCTCCTGTGACAACAATGACCAGCGGACCGGCCCACCAGGGCCTCTCACGGAGCAGAGCAAACAGATCAGCCAGAAACTCATCAAACAGTGACCGTCGAGCCATTGCCATCGCCCCTTTTGTCCGCTGATCCTATCCAACGGCCGTGGTGAGAACAAACAGGCCCCGGCCGGGAGTCGCTCAAACCCAGCGAACCAACTCGCCGGGTGATGGGAGGTCCCCAAGGGGTTGCCCTCCATCCGCAACTGTATGGGTACACCTGCGGCGGCGTGCCAATGTTGACTTGTCCACCGCGGCAGAAGGCGTACGACAGGGGCACCGGCTTGCAGGCATCCGGAGGCCCGCCCCCGCAGCCGCACAAGCCATTGCCTGCGTCGTCGCTGCATGCTCATCGGCGCCTCGGCGAAGCCTGGTGCAGCAGGTGATGCCGTTCAACACAGATGAGAAAGACTTGCAGACGCACGCGATCCGGGCACGGAGATGGGGTGAACGGAACTGAACAACGATGATGCCCCGCGGCCGGCGGGGCCGGGGGGGCTGGGTGTTCACCTGCCTGCGTCAGACCGTCACCACCCGCTTCACCGCCCACCCCGCCCCTCCGCCTGCCTCTTGCTCCCGCCCACCGCGCCGGGGTGCATGACATATCCCGCGGACGTTTCGAACCCGAATCAAAGGGGGTGGCATGGTCAGCGGCCGCCCTCGGCCGATGGCCCTGGCGCTGCGAGGCCCGCTCATGGCCATCGGGCTGAAGACAGCCCGCTGACCATGTCACCCATGGAGCCCCCGCAGCGCATGTCATGCACCCGCCGCGCCGAGATCGGTTGCTTTTACTTTCCCCTGTGCCACCATGCGCCTTTCTGCGGTCAAAGAACGGCTCCTGCGGTTTGCTGTGACGCCCTCATGCCGCCGCCGCGGCGAGGCAGTAGGGATCGCGTATCATCGTCATGACGATGTGGGGTACGGCAAACGGACCGTCGCCGAGGATGCGATCATGGCCGCCGGCAACAGCGTGGAATCAGACCCCCGGCCCTGTCCGAGATGCGGCTACGACCTGCGAATGCTCGACCCCGCGGGCAACTGTCCCGAATGCGGTCTTCCCAACCATGACAGTCAGCCGGCGGCCGGCCTGCTGGCGGTGTGCTCACCCGCGGGCCGCGGGCTGGTATTCGCCGCCACCGCCCTGGCGCCGGCGATGGCATTGGCGGGGCTTGTCATATTCCTGTTGCGAGACTCCATCTTCACCCTTGGCGGCCATGCCGGACAACTGCAATGGGCGCTGCTGCTGATCGGGCCGGGCATGGCCGCGGCGACGGTCGGCGCCCTGATCGTACTGGCGATGCGGCGGCGGCTGCTCAGCGCTGAGACCCGGCGATGGGCGTGGATGGACCTGGGGCTCATGCTGCTGGCCGCGGGCGCGGTGCCGTGGGGCGTTCTGGCATTGCTGGCGGGGATCGATGCCGCGCTGGGTGGTGCGGGTCTGGGGCCCTGGCTGGAGCGGGCCGCGGTGGTCATGGTGGTGGCGATCGCGGTGCCGGTGGTGTCTGTCAGTCAGGGGTTGATGGTCGAGTCGGTGGCCGTTGAACTGAACGGCCGCGCTCATTGGGCGAGGCGATGGCGGCCCGCCGGCTGGCTGCTGCTGGGGCGATGCTTTTTCACTGTGGGGCTGGGGATCGTGGCCGCGGTCTACATCCATGCCTGGCAGTCACCGACCGGTATCCATGGACTGGTTCACGGGGCGGAGGCTGCGGTGCTGCTGCTGGCGGCCGCCCTGCTGTTTGTGGCCGGCCTCCACAGCGGCCCCACGGGCCTGATGATATGGATGCGGCGGATTTACCGCCGGGCGCTGTGGTGAGTGATCCCGTCCGGATGCGGCGTCACCTTTTCCTGCCGCGGGCCCCGATGGTGGCCGGCGCTGCGGCTATCATTCCAACAGTGGGATCGGGCACGGGGCCCGGTCGAAAGCGCCGTGGGGAACCGTCATGGCCGGTGGCGCCACGGTTGAGGGTCACGACACGCCGTGCGTGCAATGCGGCTACGACCTGTGCACGTTGCCCGTCGATGGGACCTGTCCCGAATGCGGCCATTCGATCCGCCACAGCATGGCGCCCCAGCCGCTGCGCAACTGGTCTGGCGACAAGACCCACCGGGCCCTGTACCACATCGCGTGGAGACCGGGCACTGCGGGCTTGTGGACGATCCTGCTCATCCTGCTGGCACTGCCGATCGCCGCCCCGATTCGCACCAGTCCCCCCACTCCGTATCCGATCGTCCCGTTGTGGGTACTCATCTTCCTGCTCAGCGCGGGGCACCGGTTCATCATCGGATCAGTCAGTCACGCGGCGGGGCTGTGCCGGGCGCTGCGCGCCGTTCGAAAGCGTGGCGGACTCCCCAACGCCCTCCGTATCGCGTTCGTCCTGAACGCCGGGGCCATGCTGGCGTATTTCGCGCTGGGCGCTGCGGTCACCATGGCCTGGCTGGATAACCCATTCACGGTTCACCAATCTGTCTACCTTGACCCGTTCCTGCCTTTGCTGTTTCTGGCCAGTTGGCTCATCATCGTGCTGTCACACCAGTTGGTGGTCCACGGGGTGCGATCCGAGCTCAAGGCCCTGGCGGCCGCGGTGGGGCGGGGGCGGCCGACGTCTTTCAGATATTGTGGCTGGATGCTCTGCATCGCGACGCTGACCGCGTCTGTCCTGGCGATTCTTTCTCCCTTTGTGGCTTTGGCCTTTCCGCAGAGTTCGCGGTATGTCGGGGAGATGTTCCTTATCCTCGCCTTCATTGCTGTGACGCTGTTCTATTACTCCCTGTGTGTCAGCGAGGCGGCCCTGCAGATGCGCTTCGGGCTTCGCCGGTCGGCCGGGTGACACGGGGGGTTGCTCTTGCAGTGCCCCGATTCCAGGTCCTCGTACTCGCATTGACGCCGGAGTGGGGTGCATCTGCCGGGAGAGGCATCGGTGCACAAGCCACCAGTGGCATCCGGGGCGGGGGCCGCGCGGCTTCTCAACTCCCCTCTCCCCTTCCGGGAGCGCGTGAGGGGCCGGGGGTGAGGGTAGATTCGGACGGGCCTTGCGCATCTTCCCTCACCCCGGCCCTCTCCCGAAGGGAGAGGGAGGAAGATTTTCGGGGCAGTATCTCATGAGGCTGCGCCGCACCCACAAGGATGAAGATGTGGGCGCCAAGGCGGACGCCGCATGGAGCGCGGCCGTCCCGGCCGCTCCGGGGTGCGTAGCCCGGAATGCGGCCGAGACGGCCGCGCTCCATGGCCCCCGGTCCGCCTGCGGGCGACTTTCAGGGCAGTGTTTTCCGGGGACTTCCGGGGGCCGGGGGGGTCAGGTGCGGCGGGGGGCGGTGAGGTTGGTGCGTTCGGCGAAGGCGGCCTTGGCGTCGGTCAGGTCTTCATACAGGGTGAAGACCGTATCCAGCCGTGTGACCTTGAAGAGGAAGGCCACGTCCGGGCTGCACCCGCACAGCACGATGCGGCCCCTGACCGCGTCCAGGTCCTGGAGCATCTCCACCAGCAGGCCCAGGCAGGCCGAACTGATGAACGAGACCCCGGTCATGTCCAGAATGAAGTTGAGCCCGCCGTCAAAGCGCATCCGCGTGCGCAGTTCCTCGAACAGCGTCTCGGCGATGGTGATCGAAAACTGCGGGCACATCAGCCGCGCCACCACCAGCGCATGGTCCTGTTCAAGCTCGAATTCCTCGTGCATGGATGGTTGTCCTCTGTTCAGCCTCCCCCGCTCCATCGGCATTCGGCGGCCGCGCCCTTACCCGTCCTGCCTCACCCGCCCCAGCCGCAGGCGTTTGCCCGCCTGCCCAGCCCCTGCCACCGTTGCAGCCGCCGCGACCGGCCTCATCCGCATGATCCAACCACCCCCGCGCGCCCCCGTCGCCGCCCCCCACCGGCAGTGGCCCTTGGCCGCTGCGGGGGCGGTCGTTAACATGGCCGCATGGAGTACGCGATGATCATGGCCGGTGGTTCGGGCACGCGGCTGTGGCCCATGAGCCGCGCCCGCCGGCCCAAGCAGTTGATCCCGTTCATCCAGGGACGCAGCCTGCTCCAGATCGCCATGCAGCGGCTGGAAGGGCTCATCGACCCGGCCAACTGCTACATCTGCGCCGGCGAGCAGCATCGCCAGGCCACGCTCGAGGCCCTGCCGGGCCTGGATGAGAGCCGTTACCTCGCCGAGCCCGAAGGCCGCGACACGCTCAACGCCGTGGGCTACGGCGCCGCCGTCATCGCCCAGCGCGACCCCGAGGCGGTCATCGCCGGCTTCACCTCCGACCACGTCATCGAGCCGGTGGACACCTTCCAGCGCATCGTCCGGCACGGCTACGAACTGGCCGCTCGCGACGACCGCACCCTGGTGACCTTCGGCATCACGCCCACCTATCCGGCCACGGGTTTTGGCTATCTGGCCCTGGGCGAGGCGCTGGAGGGTTACGGCGGGGCCCGCCACGTCAGCGAGTTCAAGGAAAAGCCATCGTTGCAGAAGGCCCAGCGCTACCTCGATGCCGGCCCGGCACGCTACCTGTGGAACAGCGGCATGTTCGTGTGGAAGGCCGCCACGCTGCTGAACTGCCTGGAGCGCTACCAGCCGGAGAACGCCGCCGGTCTGAAGCGCATCGCCGGGGCCTTCGACACCCCGCAGCGCAACGCCGTGCTGGGCGAGGTCTATCCCACGCTCAGGAGAATCAGCGTCGACTACGCCGTGATGGAGCCGGCCAGCGAGGATGCCGATTACGACGTCGTGGCCGTGCCCATGCCGCTGACGTGGCTGGATGTGGGCTCGTGGCCGAACTTCGCCGAGACCTGCGACCGCGATGAGCAGGGCAACGCCCTGGCCGGTGAGCACCTGGGCCTGGACTCGAAAAACAACCTCATCGCCTCCAGCGACGACGGGCACCTGGTCGCCACCGTCGGCTGCAAGGACCTGCTCATCATCCACACCCCCGACGCCACGCTCGTCTGCCACCGCGACCACGCCGAACGGATCAAGGACCTGCACGCGAAGGTGCAGGAAAGATACGGTGAGAAGCGGATCTGAGTATTCGGCGATGTGGGGGCTGATGCCGTGGGGCAGCGCGTGTGATCGCGGATGGGGAAGAAGAAGATGGCCTCACGCGAAGGCGCGAAGGCGCGAAGAAGAGGGAGGTAGAGAGGGGAGGCAACGTGAACGCGGCCGGTGTTCATCTTCCCTGCGGTGTTGATCGAAGGCGAAAAGCACGAGCCCGCCACGCCATTCCAGGCAAAGCGAATATCCATCTTCTTCCTTCACGCCTTCGCGTGAGAATCCTCAACCCCCATGCGTTACCTGGGCATCGATCTCGGACAGCGGCGGACGGGGCTGGCGGTGGGTGAGGGGCAGACGGGGATCGTCACGCCGATGAAGGTGGTGCGGGCGGCGGGTGAGGCGCAGGTGATCGAGGCGGTTGCGGCGGCGGCCGAGGAATACGGGGCCGATGCGCTGGTGGTGGGACTGCCGCTGAACATGGATGGCAGCGATTCAATCCAGACCCGCCGCGTGCGCGCCCTCGCGGCGAAGCTGACCGGGCGCACGGGCCTGCCCGTTCACCTGCACGATGAGCGGCTCAGCAGCTTTGAGGCCGACCAGCGCATGGCCGGCTCGGGGCTGACCCACAGACAGAAGAAGCACCGCCGCGATGCCATCGCCGCCGCCGCGATCCTCCAGGACTTTCTCGCGCAGCGGCAAGGGGGCGAGGGAGTGGGCGAGTAGGGGGGGACGAGGGGGGCGAGGGGGGCGGGCTGGAAGCCCGCGCTCCTGGGGGGGCGATGGCTCTCCGCCGCGGGACAGAAGGTAACCTGAGGGCATGTGGTTGACCGTGACGGCCGAGTCTGTCTTTCCAGCATCCATCGTCGTCGCCGTGGGCGTTGCACTGGCATCCACGGCCGGCCTCGCCGCGCGTGAGTCACCCGCAGCCGCCGCTGCCTCCAGCCCCTCAGTGGCCGTTTCGGCCGCGGCCAAGCCGGTGGCCATGCGCTGGTCGGAGGATGATGTGCTGATCGACTACGCGCTCGATCCCACCGGCGAGTCGGTTTATGCACTGCTGGATTCGCAGCCGCTGGCGGTGGGTCGGCTGACGGTGTTCATCCTGGTCAAGGGCCTGTCAATCGCCATGGCGCTGGGGGCGCTTGGATTGGTGCTTTCGTTGTGGGGGCTTGGGCGGCGACGCATCGGGCGTCTGCTGCGCTGCGGGAGGTGCGAGCGGGTGTTCGAGGATGAAGAAGAGATTCCCGACCGCTGCCCCGGCTGCGGGCGGGCTCTCGGGCCGGGGCGTGTCGTGCGTGGCCGGCGCGACCGCCCCGCCCTGCGACGCCGCGCTGCACTGGCCGGGGTGCTGCTGGTGCTGGCGGGGCTGGGCGCAGCGATGCAGGTGCAACACGTGGCCTGGGCTGACCGGCTCTGGCCGCGGCCGAGCGCTGCCTGGGGCGATGCCACCGCCGACCGGCCCTGGTTCGATGCCTTCCGCATCCCAGCGCGGCGGGTGGTCGCTCTCGATATCGAGACCGGTCGGATCGCCCGCACACTGCTGATCGACCCGGCGGTCGACGACCTGCAACGATTGGCCGTGACCGCCGATGCCACGGCCCTCTTCGCGGCCGGCCCGGGGGGCATCTACCGCCTGGGCCTGGGCACCGCCGCCGGGGTCACGCCGTGGCAGTACCATCCGGGCATCACCGGCGCCGACCTGCTGAACCTGGCGGCCTGCCCACGCGGCCGGCGCCTGGCCAAGGCCCTGGGCGATGGTCGGGTGTTCCTGTGGGAGCACGATGGCCCGCGGTTTCACATCACCGAACTGCGACCCCCGGCCGAGCTCGAGCTCGAATACGGCCGCGACATCCTCGCCCTGGACAGTGAGCACCTGGTGCTGATTGCCGACGGCTACGAGATCGCGGTGTGGCGGTTTCCCGATCTGGCCCGTGCGGCCCTGGTGCTTGGCGCGCCGGACCCGGATATCGCCATGCTGATGGCCGCGCGCCGACCCTGGGCGGCGGCCAGGCTCGAGGGCCGCCATTACGCCGGCCTTTGGAGTTACAGTTGGCTCGAGGCCGCCCGCCATCGGCCCACCCATCCGCCGCGCCATCCCGCCACCGACCGGGCCGAGGCGATCGTGCTGTGGGACCTGGCCGAGGGCGAGGCGGTGGCCGAGCTGCGCGCCCCGCCGCGGACACTGCTTGGCGCCTTCGCCCTCAGCGTCGATGCCCGGCACGTGGCAGCGGCACTCGATCGCGGGCCGGATGCTCCCACCCGCGCCGTTGCCGTGTACCACAGCGCCCGCCGCGCATGGGGCGAACCGGTGGCCGTTGATCTGGCCCACATCATGGACGTGCGGCTCAGCGCCGATGGCCAGACCGTTCTCGTGGCCGGACGGCAGCAGCGCGAGCTGCCCCCGCAGGAGCTTGTCATCGTCCATCCGCCACCGCCCGCCGCCGCGCGGCTGGACTGAAAATCCGACGCCCTCTCCCTCCGGGAGAGGGCCGGGGTGAGGGCAGACACGCAGGACGGGTCCGAATCTTCCCTCACCCCCGGCCCCTCTCCCGGTGGGAGAGGGGGGAAGAGCCGCCCGCGGTTTTCATCCTCGTGGGTGCGGCGCCGCCGCATGAGACACGGTGTTGGCAGTCGGCCCGCTCTGCCCTCACCAGGGGGGGGGGACGGGTGAATGACCATGCACGGATCCGCCGTGCTTCATCGCAGGTTTACATCGACCCGACGTGGGATTGGGCACCTAGCGGTTGCGGTGGATGTGCAGCAGGGCGCTGAGGTTGGGGCGGTAGTCGCCCCGGGTGTGCGCGGCGGGGTGCCAGTGGTGGTCGTAGACGCCGGCGCTAAGCAGTTGCATTCCGCCGCGGGGGCGCGCCCGCCGCGCTGCGGTGGAGGTGGCATCGCCGGTGACGGTGGCGATGAGCCAGTCGGCGTGCAGGCCGTTGTCCCACCAGCCAAGCTCGTGCAGGCTGAAGGGGCGCATGGCGGTGGTCTCGACCACCAGCAGGTAGTGGTCGCCGGACCAGGGCGAGGGCAGCAGGGCGATGCGCAGGTTGGCCCGCTCCCACGCGGCGGGGGTCTGCCGCCGGGGTGAGACCTGCCGGCCCTGCGCGGCGGGCTCCGCGGCGGCGGCACCCTCGGCGGCGCGCAGGGGGAAGGCGAGGTCGTCGGCATCGAGCAAAGCGCTGAGACGCTCGGGTGAGGCGAAGAGGATGATGCTGTTCCGCGCCAACTCCGTCTCATC
>PUMS01000470.1 GCA_003551485.1 Phycisphaeraceae bacterium
CAAGCAGGAACTGGTAATAGCCCACGGGCGTGCTGACGATCGTCCGTCGAGCCCAGCGCGGATCGAGCCGGCCCGAGTGGAGCATCAGAAGGGGCAGTTCGGTAGGGAAACGCCGCAGCAGTTCCAGGGGGTCGAAGTCCCAGTCCAGTTCTGTGCCCGTGTCGTACATGGGGCAGATGATATGGGGATGACGGGACAAGGGGACAGTGCGAGTGCGCAGCATGGGACGCGGCAAGGCGCGTGAGCAAAGGCGGGGCGGCATCGCCGGGCGGCGCGGGGAAGAGGGAGGGGGGGGTCAGCCGGCGTTCTGGCGGCCGGTCATCTCGCCCAGCCAGCGGCCCATGGCCATGACGGGGAAGTAGAGCCGGTACAGGTGGTAGCGCAGGTAGAACACGCGAGGGAAGCCGGTGCCGGTGAACTGCGGTTCATCCCACGTGCCGGTTTCGAGTTGCGTGTCGGCCAGCCACCGGATGGCGCGCTGCACGGCTTCATCGTGCGGGCCGTGGATGGTCATCAGTGCCATCGCACCCCATGCCGTCTGCGAGGCCGTCGAGGGACCCCGGCCCTTGAGGCTGGGGTCCTCGTAGGTGTCGGGCGATTCACCGAACGAGCCGTCGGGCTTCTGCACCTGCCTGAGCCACTGCCCGGCACGCTGGACCCACGGCTCGCTCATGTCCACGCCCACGCGCCTCATGCCGCCGATGGACTGCCAGGTGCCGTAGATGTAGTTCACGCCCCAGCGACCGAACCAGCAGCCCTCGGGCTCCTGCCTTCGCTTGACGTACTCGACGGCGCGCTGCACCGCCGGGTGGTCGATGCGGTAGCCGTGCCAGCCCAGGCATTCGAGCACGCGGCCGGTGATGTCCGGGCAGGAGGGGTCCTGGATGGCGTTGTGGTCGGCGAAGGGGACGTACTCCAGCAGCGGGCGGTGGCGCGTCTTGTCGAACGCGGCCCAGCCGCCGTCATCGTTCTGAAGCGCCAGCACCCAGTCAATGCCGCGGCGGCCGGCGGCGATGGCATCGCGCCCGCCGATGCGCTTCAGCGCCATGGCGATCATCACCGTGTCATCGACATCCGGGTACCAGGGGTTGTTGAACTCGAAGAACCAGCCCGAGGCCTTCACGCCCGGCGCCACGTTGTTGGCCCAGTCGCCCACGTGGCGGCATTCCTTGCTCAGCAGCCAGTCGGCGCAGCGCTTCATCGCCGGGTGGGAGGCATCGAGACCGGCATCGGTCAGGGCGTAGGCGGCGATGCCCGTGTCCCAGGTCGGCGATTCGCAGGGCTGTAGGCGGATGGTGCCATCGGCCGCGGCGGGGTCATCGGCGCTGTTGCGCGGCGTGCCTTCGCGGCCGTGGATCATGTAGTGGTCCAGGTGCCGCAGGTTGTCCCGGATGATCGGGTGGTTCGGCTCATAGCCCAGACACCGGCGGAAGGCGATCAGCAGGTAGATGATCGGCGGGAAGATGGCACCGGGCCCATCCGAGGCCTGGCAGCGCTCGATGATCCATCGTTCCATGCGGGCCACCGCGCGGCGGCGGCCGATCCGCAGCAGGCCCACCCGCCGCGCTGCCTTGAGCAGCCGGTCGGCGCCGTGGAACAGGCGCATCCAGAAACGGCTCTTGCTCAGGGGGTTGTGCATCAGACGGTGGCGGTTGGCCTCATCGGCGAAAAGCTCGCCAATGCCCAGGTGCTCGGGGATCGGCCGCACCGGCTGGTAGGTGGTGATGATCGACAGGGGCTGGATCATCGTCCGCGACCAGGCCGAGACCTTGTCCAGATGGAAGAAGAACCACCTGGGCAGGTAGACGATCTGCGGCGGGATGATGGGCACCGCGCTGTAGCTGACCTGCCCGAGGGCGGCAAGGTAGTACTTGGAGAAGGTATTGATTCGTTCGGCGCCGCCGTGGGCCAGGACCTGCTCGCGGGCGCGGACCATGTGGGGCGCCTGCGGGTCATCGCCCATGAGCTTGAGTGCGAAGTAGGCCTTGACGGTGGCGCTTGGGTCGATCACGCCGCCGCCGACGCCGCCCTCGGGGTACTGCGACCAGGCGCCGGTTGGCAACTGCTGGCTTCGCAGGTAGTTGGCGATCTTCGCCAGCCGCGGGTCGTCCTCGCGGCCGATGACCCACATGGCGAGGATGTACTCGCTCTGAAGGATCGAGTCGCCCTCGAGTTCGGCACAGAAATAGCCATCCTCGTACTGGCGGGCGAGCAGGGCCTCGACGGCGCGGTCGAGGTGCGGCTGGATGGCCGCGATCAGGTCATCGCCTTGGCCCTGGGATTGCTGTTGGCCGCCGGACGTCTCGCTTGCCTCCAGGACGCGGTCGATGAGGTCGCCGCCGGTGGCCTTGGAGCCGGTTGGGCGGGAAGTGTCTTGGGGCTGGTTAACGGTTGGGGCCTCATCGTGGGGCTGTTGAATCCGGGTGGGGTTGCCATGGGTCATGATCCGTCGCACCTCCGTGCCAACAGCGACCTGTCCGGCCTGGCCCCAGCGCCACCACAGCGCCGGCCATGACTGGGCCGGAACGGCACAGGCTATCCCATGGGGGTATGGGGCTGCAAGATGGGCAGGTCGGTCTATGAAGGGGGCGATGGGCCGCGGGCACCCAGGGGGCATCCCGGGGCGGCAGGGCCGAGCCCCCCCTGCCGCTTTATTATACATAACTGACCTTATCGGACTTTAGGGCGGCCGTGGCGGGCCGATGCCGTAGCCGCCGGCAAGTCTTCAGCGAGCAGAGAGATACGGCTCGATCAATGATCGGATCGACCTGGCCATTGCCACGCCCGCGGCGGGAATCGGCTCCAGGGCTTTTAGAAGCTGCGACGTCGCCGCGGCCTTCTGCTGCTGCTGTTCCGGCGGACGCTGGTGAAGGTCCTGGAGGTTGTCCAGCCGATCGGCGAGCTTGATCAGGCGGGCCGGCTCGGACATCGTCGCGGCGATTTGAGCGATCGCCTGGGTCTTGAGTCGGGCATCGCGCTGTGCTTGCGGCGGCACGGTGAGTTGCTCGACGAGTTCGGCAACCCCCGTTCCAAACGCGCGGCGGAGTTGGAACGGGCCCGCGGCGGTGTCCTCGAGCACATCGTGCAGGTGGGCTGCGGCCAGAACCTCTGGATCGGTCACGCCCGCCTCCTGCTGAAGCCTTGCGGCGACCGCCGCGGTGTGCTCGGCCAACGGCTTGCCCGAACGCTGCTTGCACTGGCCGCGGTGGGCGAACGCGGCGAAGATGCGGGCCGCCTCGACCGGATCGTCCGGCAGCTCGGGCACGATGCGGGTGCGGCGGCCGTCGATGAGCACGCGCCCGGCGGCGATCATGGCCAGGGCCTCGGGATAGGCCCGGCATTCCTGCTCGAAGATGCGGGCGGCGAGCGTTTGCGGCGTGTCGTCTTCCAGGACCGGGCAGGTGCGCTGATGGATGATCGGGCCGGTGTCGTACTCGGGGTCGGCGAAGTGGACGGTACAGCCGCTGACCTTGCAGCCGCGTTCGAGCACGGCCTGGTGGACGTGGTGGCCGTACATGCCCTTGCCGCCGAAACTGGGCAACAGGGCCGGGTGAATGTTGACCACGCGTTGGGCGAAGTCGTCTGGGATGACCAGCAGGTTCATGTACCCGGCGAGGACGGCGAGTTGGGCGCCGGCCTGGCGGATTTGGCCGAACACAACGTCCGATAACTCGGCAGGACCCTTATACACCTTCTTCTCCACCACGCAGCCCGTCAAACCCAACCGCCGGGCACGCTCCAGCCCGTAGGCGTCCGCCCGTGAGCTGAGCACCAGCGCGATCCGCAATGGCAGATCGCCCCCGTCGATGGCCCGCTGGAGGTTTTCCAGGCTGCGGCCGCCGCCGCTGATCAGCACCGCGATGGGAAGTGGCTCGGGGTTCATGGCTCAGCAACAGGATAACCGCAAGGCTTGCGGTCGCCGCGCATCGTCGATCGCCGTGCTGGTAAGCCGGCGGCTATGCTTTGAGACCTCATGATTTGGACCCGTCTGGCACCTTCCCCCACCGGCGCGCTGCACCTGGGCAATGCGCGCACGTTCCTGGTGAACTGGGCCCTGGCGCGGCAGCGCGGGTGGCGGGTGCTGCTGCGCATCGAGGACCTGGATGGGCCGCGGGTGAAGGCCGGCGCGGATCGCGGCGCGATCGAGGACCTTGCCTGGCTGGGGCTGGACTGGGATCGGGGGCCGGTCTACCAGACGGCCGAGATGGCCCCCTGCCATGAGGCGCTCGACCGCCTCGGCCGTGCGGGGCTGCTGTACGCGTGTGTCTGCACCCGGCGCGAGATCGAACAGGCCCAGTCGGCCCCGCATGAGGATGAAGAGGGCGAACAGGGCGATGGCCGCGAACTACGCTATCCCGGCACCTGCCGGCCCGAACCCGCCACCCCCCTGCCGCCGTCGTTCCGCCCCGCCGACACCGACTCGGCCCTGCGGCTGCGAATCCCGGATGAGCCGGTGCGCTTCTTCGACCAGGTGCGCGGCGACCATGCCATCAACGTGCAGCGCAGCGTGGGCGACTTCATCGTGGCGACCAAGGCGGGCCTGCCGGCGTATCAGCTCGCCGTGGTGGTCGATGATGCCCGCCAGAGGGTGATGGAGGTGGTTCGCGGCGATGACCTGCTGGGCTCGACCGCGAGGCAGATGTGGCTGTATCGTCTGCTGGGCATCGAGCAAACCCCGCGGTGGTGGCACCTGCCGCTGGTGCTCGGGCCCGATGGCCGCAGATTGGCCAAGCGCCACGGCGACAGCCGATTGGCCCGATACCGGCAACTGGGTGTGCCAGTAGAGCGGGTGATCGGCCTGCTGGCGTGGTGGAGCGGTGTGACGGACCAGCGCAGCGAGATGACGGTGGAACAGTTCGTCACCGGCTTCGATATCGCCCGCCTGCCGCGCGGCCCGATAACATTCACCCCCGAGGATGAGGCATGGTTAAGCGACAGTCGCAACGACAGACCGATGATGGCGACAACCGCCGGCGCCTGATCCGGGCGGGCCTGGGCCTGCTCGTGGCCCTGGCGCTGGCCGCGGCGGTGTTCATCCACCGCACGCCTGGGGTGGGCCCGAGCCGAGGCGGTGGTTCACCCTCCCCTGCTGTGCCTGCTGACCACGGCGAGGAACACCCCACCCCGCCGCGCGATGCCCGTCCTGATCGGGCCCCATCGGATACCGGTTCGTCCGCGGATGTCGCCGCTGATGATGAACCCGGCCGGACCACCCATGACCACGCGCCCCTTTCGCCTGCGGATGGCCCTGCCACTACGGCTGACGATCGCGGCCCGCTCGCGGATGACCCCGCCGCGGCCGCCGTCATCACCGAACCGGTTGAAGACTTCATGCCCGGCTGGCAGTTCGCGCCCCAGCCCAAGCTCGACACCGTGGCGGCGACGATCGGCGGTGAGCGGTTCGAACTCGAGATGGCCATCACGCCCATGCAGCAGTACCGGGGGCTTTCCAACCGCACTCGGATTCCCCCCGACGGCGGGATGATCTTCATCTTCGCTGAAGACCGGCCGGCGGGCTTCGTCATGCGGCGGTGCCTCGTGCCGTTGGACCTTCTGTACCTGGACTCGCGCGGGCGGATCACCACGCTGTACGAGATGCCGGTCGAGCCCTACGACACGCCCGATGATGAGTTGACCATCTACCCCAGCCGCGGCCCGGCACGCTTCGCCATCGAACTGAGGGCCGGCACGGTCCGGCGGCTGGGTCTGCAACGCGGCCAGTTCGTCCAGATGCCTGTGGAGGCGCTTAAGCGGAAGCACTGGTGAGTCGATGTTCGAGCATGTCCTTCGATCATGGTGGACGCCGGACGTCGATTCATGCAGGAGAGGAAGCTGCTCATTATTGGTAGCTCGGCCAACCTGGCCGACCAGCCACCGGTCGAGCCGGTGCTGGCGATGTGGCCGGCGGGCGAGCGCCCTGCGGTCGAGACCGCCCCGCTCCATGAGTGCACCGGCACCGGGGGCAACGCCCTGCCGGCGGACATCGGCGTGGCCTGGCTGGTGCTCGATGCGGCCGACAGCACGGCCTGCGAACTGATCGCCCAGTTCCAGGAACGCCGCGTGCCCGTCATGCTCACACGGGCGGATGAATGCCGCGCCATCGGCGCCACCTGTCACAGCGGGGCCGTGGTCGCGCCGCCGGAGGCGCCGCCGGTGGCCCTCTGCGGCATGTTGCGGGCACTGTGGAGCCAGTCGGAACTGCTGGCGGAGATGAGCAGCGAGATGCGCCTGCTCAGCGCCCATCGCGGCGGCCTGTGCGAGCAGATCGATAAGATGGACGAGGAGCTGCGCATGGCTGCGCAGTTGCAGCGCGAGTTCCTGCCTTCGAGCGTGCCCGCGCTGGAAGGTGTGGCTGCAAACGTGCTGTACCGGCCCGCAGGCTACGTCAGCGGCGACATCTACGACGTGATGCGCCTGGATGAGGATCACCTGGGCTTCTTCGTGGCCGATGCCGTCGGCCACGGTGTGCCCGCAGCGCTATTGACGGTTTCGATCAAGCGGTCGCTGTGTACCAAGCAGATCGATCCGGTCTGGCCGGCCCGGTACCGGCTCGTGCCGCCGGGCGAGGTCCTTTCACGGCTCAATGGCGACCTGATCACCATGCAGGCCGGCCGCATCCGCACCGCCACGGCCGCCTACGCCCTGCTCAACTGCCGCACCCGCCGGCTCGATATCGCCCGCGCCGGCCACCCCTTTCCCATGCTGCTGAAGCGCAACGGCCGCACCGTCACCCTCGAGCCCGACGGCGCCATGCTCGGCGTGTTCCCCGATGCCGGCTTCGACGTCCAGCGGATCACGCTCGAGGAGGGCGACCGGCTGCTGATGTATTCCGATGGCTTCGAGGTCGCGTTCCGGTCCAAACCGGTGGACCAGGGCGGGCCGATGAGCCATGCCTATGTCGAGGCCTTCGAGCAACTGCGACGGGGTCGGCCGGATGAAGCCATCGCCTGGCTCGAGGGTCAGCTCGACCGGCAGATGGGCTCGCTCAACCAGCTCGATGACCTCACCGCCGTGCTGATCTCCATCGGTGCGCCCGAGTCGGGCGGCGGCACTCATGCGCACGCTGCGCCAAGGGCGGGTGTGCTCAGCTCGGAGGTTGCGTTGAATCGCTGATGAAGCCGGCGCGGCGGAGCATTTCCAGCGTCACCTCCCCTGCGTCTGCCCCACCCCCCTGCCCGCCGCGCTCGCTGCCTGCCCCGCCGAAGCGGCTCTCGAGCCAATGCACCACCGTCTTGGCGATCATGTCGACCTCGAGGTTGACCACATCCCCCTCCTGCACCTGCCCGAGCGTGGTCAGCTCCAGCGTCACCGGAATCAGCGCCACCTCGAACCGCGCCGGCGCGGAGCCGGCCGCGTCCGCCGGATGTACCGCGGCGATGGTCAGGCTGACGCCGTCGATGCTGATTGAGCCCTTGGGCACGATGTAGATGGCCAAGGCCGGCGGCGGCTCGACGATGATGCGCCACTCATCCTCGCCCCTGTGCACCTTCGTGATGCGCCCGGTGCCATCGACATGGCCCTGCACAAAGTGCCCGCCCAGCGGAGTATCCGCCCGCAGGGCCGGCTCGAGGTTGACCTCCCCCCGCTCGCCCCCCTCACCACCCCCCTGCCGCACCTGGCCGAGGCTGGTCTTGTCCAGCGTCTCCTGGATGATGTCGAAGTACAGGTGCCCTTGCGGTTCATCCGGCCCGGCCTGCGGGCTCGATGGCGCGTGCGTCAGGCACACCCCGTTGACGCTGATGCTCTCACCTTCCCGGGGCCGGTAGTCCCACTGGCCCGGGTCGACCACCATGCGCACGCCGAAGGCGTGCCGTCGAAGCCCCACCACCCGGCCACGCGTTTGCACGATGCCTGTAAACATGCGATGAGTCTAAGTCTCCGCGCCCCGGGCCACAATCCGGGCGGGGTTGTCGGGCGAAAACCTGCAAATGGCAGAACAGCCGCGCCGGTCTCACACCGTCGTCGCCTCCAGGGCCGCGTTGGCCTGGCGCAGCAGGTTGATGTTGAACTCGATCGGCTCATCGTGGTGATCGACCAGACCATAACTGATGCCCGTGGTGGGGGCCTTGACCCAGCGGTACCAGGTGTAGCCGACCACGCCCGGGTGGTTCATGCCTTCGTGCAGCGCGGCGGGGCCGGCCTCGGCGACGTAATCCGCGACGCTGCGGCCCGCGGCCTCGGCCGGCCAGTGTTTCGGATCGGTGAACGGCGGCGACGCCCAAGCGAACTCGCCGATCAGCAGCGGCGTCTGCGTGGGACCGTAGTATTCCTGCATCCGCTCGGCCATGTTGCGGCGGTAGTTGTTGGCGGTGATCACGTCCACGTGCGGCGGCTGGAACGCGGCCAGGATGGCCTCGCCGGGCGGGGCACCGAAGCGGCTGCCCAGGATCAGGTGGTTGGGATCGTGGCGGCGGATCGCCTCGGCGGTCTTTTCCACGTACCGCTGTGCGAACAGCGTCGAGAAGGCCTCCTGCTCGGTGCCGTAACCGGGTGTGGTGATGATGTGGCCCTCGGCGGTGAGGCGTGCCAGGTCATCGCGGCTCTGCACGCCCTCGAGTCCCCACGCCGCGGCCATCGCGCCCACCGAGCCGTGCCGCTCGAGCACGAAAGCCCAGGCCTGCTCGCGCGCGGGCCGGTCATCAGGCAGGGCCAGGCATGTCTGGAGCAGCGTCGGGCCCTTGAGGTTCACCGTCTCGGGCGCGCCCCAGATCAGGTCGGTGTTGGCCTGGCCCCACCCCAGCTCGTTGTCGGTGTAGTAGCCGATCAACTCGCGGCTGTCGCGGCGGGGGGCACACAGCCGCGCGGCGGCCTCATCCACGGCCTCGACCCAGCGCGGGTCGAACACGTCCGGCACCTTCACCCCTCTGCCCTGGATGGGCGGGCAGAGCTTGTTGCACTCGAGAATCTCCGTCCACGGCAGGCCCTGGTCAAAAAACTCCTCGGTCACCCAGGCGCCGAAGGCATTGAAGCCCCAGTCCCGCAGGCGATGGATCGTCGCCTCGACGAACTTGCGGGGCGAGGTCTGGTAGTCGTACTTGCGATCGACGGTCGCGGCGTAGGGGCCATCTTTGGCCAGCCGCCCGCCGGGCGTGCCGGCACGATTCACGCCGCAGACGCCGCGGAAGCGGAACGGCTCATCCTCGGGGGTGAGCATCGTCCAGCGGCCCTGGGCGTCGCGTGCAACGCGAAAATGGCCTTCGTTTCCCAATACGGTTTCGCTCTGTCGAGTCAACTTGTTCCTCTCTCATATGAAGAGCAATGGGCACGCCGCGCGTTCAGCCGCCGCGAGTACGTGGTGGATCGTCGCCCCCGGTTCCCCCGCCGCCGTCATCCTCGCCCTCGCCCTCGCCCCCGCCCCCGGAAGAACTGCGTGGACCATGCGGCTCTTCCGGGGGCGGGGGTGGGATGGCATCATCGCCATCAGGGCCGAACAGCCTGTCGCGGGCAAGCAACCACAGGTCGGGCATCTCGCGCCCCCTGCCCTGCCCCTTGCGTCGGCCGCGCTGGTCACGGGCAAGCTGACGCCGCCAGGCCCGCAGCAGTGCCCCGACCAGGAGCATACCGAAGGTGCCGATGACCACAATCAGCAGCAGCAGACCCAACCACGGCAGATAGGCACCCATACAGCCATCATTGTAGGGCCACGGCTGCGACGCGTTTCTGCCGGGTGCCGGGGGTCATCGGCGGCTTGCCCGCCAGTGGCCTCGATCCGGGGGGTACGAGCACTCGTGGACAAGCCACCAGTGGCGCTCGGGGAGTCGGCCGCTTACGTCAGCTTCGCGATGCGGGCGAATTCCTCCTTCAGCGCCGGGTAGAGGCGCTGGTACTGCTCGTGGTGGCGCTGATACAGCCTGGCCAGTTTGGGTTGGGGCCGCAGCTTCTGCGTCTCGCGGATGATGGCCTTGCAGGCCTGGGGGACGTTCTTCCAAACGCCCGTGCCCACACCGGCGAGGATGGCCACGCCGTAGGCCGAGCCTTCATCGCTGTTGATCGTGGCCACGCTCTTGTTGTAGACATCCGCCTGGAGCTGACGCCACAGGGCGCTGCGGGCACCGCCCCCGGAGAGGCGCACCGTCCGCACCGTGATGCCCATATCGAGCATGATCCTGAGGATGTCGTTCATGCCGAAGGTGATGCCCTCCAGCAGCGACCGGACGATGGCCGGGCGGTTGTGGCGTGCGGTCAGACCGATCCACCCGCCGCGGGCGTCGGGGTCGGCGTGGGGGCATCGTTCACCGGTCAGGTACGGCAGGAAGAACAGCCCCTCGCAGCCCGGTGGCGCCAGGGCGGCCTCCTCGGTCAGCAACTCGTAGGGGTCCACGCCGCGCTCCTTTGCCCTGGCCTGCTCCTCAAGGCCCAGGTGGTTGCGGAACCACTGGAATGACCCACCGGCCGAGAGCACGCAGCCGAAGACGCACCACTTGTTCTCCACCGCCGCGCACATGGTGTGTACGCGGCCCCGGGGGTCGTAGGTGGGCTCATCGGCATGGGCATACAGCACGCCGCTGGTGCCCATCGTGGCACTGACGATGCCGGTGGCGACGATGCCGTTGCCCACCGCCGCCGCGGGTTGATCGCCACTGCCGCCGACCACGGCCGTGCCCTCCTTCAGGCCCAGCGCTTCAGCGCCGGCGGCGTGCAGGTGGCCGCTGACCACGTGTGACTCATGGCAGGCCGGCAGCAGGTCGGGGTCGATCTCCAGAAGCGAAAGCAGCTTGCGGTTCCACGTGCGCTTCTTCACATCCAGCAGCAGCGTGCCGGAGGCATCCCCGACCTCCGTGGCGTACTCGCCGGTCATGCAGAAGCGCACATAGTCCTTGGGCAGCAGCAGGTGCCTGGTGCGGTTGTAGACCTTGGGCTCGTGGCGGCGAACCCACAGGACCTTGGGCGCGGTGAAGCCGGTGAGGGCCGGGTTACCCACCATGTTGATCAGCTTCTTTCGCCCGCCGGCGAGGGTCTCGATCTGTTCGCATTCCTTCGCCGTGCGCTGGTCGTTCCACAGAATGGCCGGCCGCAGGGGCGTGTTGTCCCTGTCCAGGAACACGCTGCCATGCATCTGGCCGGAGAGGCCGATGGCGGTGACCTGATCCGCGCTGACCTTGGCGCGGTCGATCACGTTACGCGTGGCCTGGCAGGTGGCCTGCCACCATTCCAGCGGATCCTGCTCGGACCAGCCGGGTCTGGGTGAGGAGATGCCGTGCTCGGCCGTGGCGGTGGCCAGCACGTTGCCTTCATAGTCGCACAGCAGGGTCTTGGTGCCGCTGGTGCCGACGTCGATGCCGAGCAGATAGGACATGCCGTGGTCTCCTTTCCCAGAATCTAAACGACCGGCGCCTGAATGCAAGCGCGGAATCGGGGGAGCCACAGCGATTGGCGAAGGACAATCAGGGATGCGCCAGCAGCAACTCGGGCCCCGGCTCAGCCCTGAGCCCGGGCGGCGCGGCGGCGGCGCTGCTG
>PUMS01000374.1 GCA_003551485.1 Phycisphaeraceae bacterium
CGAGGCATCGCCCGGCGAGACGATCCAGGTGAACTGGACGGTGGCCAACCGCGGCGATGGGGCCACCCGCGCCGGGCGGACGGATCGGGTCGTGCTGGCCACCACGGCGCGGGCCGTTCAGAAGGAAGATGCCCTGGCGATACAGAAGCAGGCAGTCGAGGCGACGATCCCGCCCGGTGCTGAGGCCGACGGGGCCGCGACCCTCACCGTGCCGTCCGGCTTCCAGGGCGATGCCTGGCTGGTGGTCGACACGATGCTGCCTGATGGGCAGCGCCATCACCGCGCAGCGCCCATCCGCATCGCCCCCTACCTGCCCAACCTCGAGGCCCGGTCGCTGACGGCCCAGCCCCAGGGCGGTGTGGCGGGGATGGAGGTGGCATTGAGCTACCGCGTGGCCAACACCGGCCGCGCCGCCGCAGAGGGTCGATGGGCCGACCGGGTGTACCTTTCCGACCGGCCGCGCCTGGGGCTGGATGCCCACGGCTTCGCCACACGCATCCGAGGCGATCCGTTGCCGGCCGGTGCTCACTACACCCAACGCATCAAGTGGACCGTGCCCGAGCGTGAACCGGGTCTGTATTACCTGATCCTGCGGGCCGACGATGACGACCAACTCGATGAACTGGACAAGGCCGACAACATCCGCGTGTTGCCGTTTGAAATCTTCGACCCCGGCGCGGCCGACCGCCCGCTGCCGGACCTGGTGCTGGCGGAGTTGACCGCCCCGGACCGGGCGCTGGCCGGGCAGGGCATCCGGGTGGACCTGATGGTGCTCAACGCCGGCGAAGCGCCCGCTCGAGGCCCCTGGGTGGACCAGGTGATGCTCAGCGAGCAGCCCTATCCCGATGATGAGGCCGAAGTGCTGGCCAGTGCCACGGTTAAGGGGGGACTGGGGCCCCATGGCTCTTACGATGGGGCTTTTGAGGTCGTGATTCCCGAGGGGCTGGAGGGGCGTTACTACCTCGTCGCCCAGACCGATGCCGCAGGCGCGGTCGAGGAGCGAAGCGAGGCCAATAACTTCAAGGCCATCAAGATCGAGATCGGCAAGTCGCCGGAGATGGTCCTGGGGCAGAAAGATGGGCTCGATGAGCCGACGGTGGCATGGATCAGTTGGGATGACTACCAGGATATGGTCGCGCCGCAACACTGGGCGGACCTGCACCAGCCGTGGCTCGACCGGCCATCACCGGCGCCGGGCGGTCAGCCGGCCACGGCCGACCGCAGTGCGGATACGCACCAACCTCAGGACCAAATGCCCTCACCCCCCCCACCGCCGTCGCCCGAGCCGGTGGATGAGGTGCTGGCCGACCCCCGGCTGGACCCGAACGCGGTCGATGACACCGATGCGGCGACCGAGCTGCGCCTTGCCGAGGTACCGATCGAGATCCCGCGGTTCGACCAGGCCGAGGAGGATGCCGCCCCCGCCGACGGCGAGGCCGCCCCGGATGAGGTCACCGAGGGTGAGTTGGAAGTGGACTCGCCGCGGCCCGACGCCGCGCAGCAGCCGATCGAGGGCGATGAGCCGCCCGCTTCACCCGACCCGGCCGAGCCGGCCCGGGGCGAGGCCGACCGACCCGATGACGCCGAGCCGGACATCGCCGACGCCGCTCCCGACCCCAACGGCGACCCCGCTCCCGACGAGCAAGCCGCCACCGGCGACGATGGCCGCGATGGCGAGCAGCGGGGCACCGAGGATGAAGCGGGCACGGAAGAGGCCGACGGCCAGAGCCCCATCGCCACGCGGCAAGTGCCGCCTGTAAGCCCCGATCGGCCGCAGGTACCCATCCGCCCCGGCCGCGTGCAGACCGTCGAGGGCATCGAAATCCAGCCCGACAGCCCCCGGCTGCCGATGACCTCGCGCCTGGCGCCGTGGTCGGCCAACCCGGTGGTGCGGCTGACCTTCGACGTGGATGGCCGCGTGGTCTCCCACGTGCTGTTGCGCTCCAGCGGCGACCGCACCCGCGACAGCGAGATCATCTCCGGCCTCTACCGCTGGCGCGCGGTGGGCGAGCGGCTGGAAGAGGACTTTCCCGACGGCTTCTGGGTCGAGTTCCGCCTGCTGTTCATTCCGGAACGGTGAAGGGGGGCGGTCGCCACAGCGCCCCTACGAGCGGGCGGCGTGCCGTGGCCACGGGTTCATGGCGCGGGGTAGTGCAGCACGCCGTTGTCGGTGCGGGCCTCGGCTCGCTCACCGTTGATGATCAGGCGGGGTGAACCTTCCACGCGCAGGCGCATCGCTTCGAGGCCGCCCACCATCTCGACCGTGCCGTCGCGGATGCGTACGAAGGCGTGATCGGTGAAGGTGAACGATTCATCCGCATCGGCGAGGGTGTGGCGCTCATCGGCATCGCCGGCAATGGCCATCAGCAGGCGGTCGTCGACGCCGGCGGCCTCGCCGACCACGCGGACGGCCACGGCGTTGTCACTCTGGCCGATGCGCTCGAAGCGGTCGATACGGGGGCTGCCATCCTCGAAAGGCTCGTGCAGGGCCACGAAGGTGGTGCGGTCGGTTCGGCGCTCGGCGGCGACCGAGACGCCGCCGACCTCGCTGACGGCCTCGAAGGCCTCTCGCTCATCCGCCCGCGGCGTGCGCGGGCTGCCGGGGGTGTAGGCCCGCGGCGATTCGAAGAAGAAGGCCTTCGTCCCCGGCTCACCGAGCATGTGGATGCGAACGCCCACGCCGCGGTCGTACCAGTCGCGGCCGAGGACGCTGTCTTCGATGTCGATGGCGCAGGTCTGCAACGTCGTCAGCGACCAGTCCTCATCGCCGGCATCGAGCATGCTTTCAGGCTCGATCTCGACCTCGGGAATGTCCAGCAGCGTGCTCCTGCGCAGGTGGTCGGTCTCGACCCAGCGATCGGGCCGGGTCGGGGTGGCCTCACCGAGGGCGTGGACGAGCCAGTGAATCTCGCGCGGGCCGTCGGCGGTGACCTGGAAGACATCGAACAGATACTGGCGCGTGAGCATCAGGCCGCGGGCGAGGTCCACGCCCGGGTACACCTTCTCCGCCGCCTCGCGCGGCTGGTCGCTGGAGCGCACCTCGCGCCGGCCGGTGTAGACCGGCTCAGCGCCCACGGTGGTGATGTGGGTGAACTTCATCGGCTCGGTGAAGTTGTGACGCACCGGCACGGGGCCGATGGGCTGGGCCTGGAGGCCGTCGACCACCACACCCGCGTGGCCGCGCACGTGGAAGTCCCACGGCCCGCCGTTGTAGCCGCGGGAGATGGTGCGGTTGTAGTAGATCGGCCGGTTGAAGGCGTAATAACCCAGCAGCGAGAAGCAGTCGGAGGTGTAGTGGACGTACAGCTTGGCGAACTGGAGCGAAACGGCGGGGTCGGGCGACTCCCAGTAATCGGGCGACTCATCGTGCCGCAGCATGGCGAAGCCGCGCTCGGGAAAGACGTTGGATGGTGCCGGCGGCGGAGACACGGCCTCGGGGTCGATCGGGTCGAGCCCCCACAGCAGCGTGGGGTAGTAGTGGTCATCGCCGCGCTGCCGCATCTGGGCCAGGAAGTAGTCGAAGCCGGCCTCGGGGTCGAGGGCGTGGATGATCTCGTACCAGTGACGGCGGCCGATCTTGGCCACACGCTGGTTGCGGTGGTCGCGGCCCTGCATCTGGGCGCCGGAGAACTCGCGCCCGGTGGGGTCATCGCCCACCACCGCGCCGGGCACGATGGCGTGCTGGGCCAGGAACCGCGGCGCCCCGTGCAACTGCGTGCCGCGGGCATCGCCCATGGTCACCATGCCGTAGTGGTGCAGGCCGCTGTCGAGTTCCATCCGCGGGTAGCCCACCAGCAGCAGGCTCTCGACGTAGCGCTGCATCGTCGCGCCGCCCCTGCCCACGTAGCCGAAGCCCAACTCATCCATGCCCAGGCGCTGCAAACCGCGGCAGAACAGCAGCAGCTCGCTCATGGTGCCGTCGATCTTGGCGAACTCCTCGAAGTAGAAGTGGCCGTCGGCCACGTACTCATCGAAGTACCACTTGAACCCCTTGGGCGCTGACCATATCTTCTCGATCAGCTCGCGGTCCTTCAGCGCCAGGGCCATCAGGTGGGCCCCGAGCATCCGCGGGTGCTGCATGTTGGGCAGCCAGCTTATGCGCGTCTCGTGGCGGGGGTTGTCGAGCTGGAACTGGATGTGGCTGCGGAAGGTTCGCTCGATGCCTTCGCGCTGCTCGTCGCTGAGGTCATCGTAGAGGATGTCGTAGCGCAGCGCATGAAAGTACATCGTGTGGCGGCGGCTCTCGCCCTGCGGGGCTCCGATGAAGCCGAGCAGGTAGTTCCTCTCCTGCTGCCGCACCTGCTCGTTGCCCATGACGCCGGCCTCGAACAGGCGGACGAACTGCTGGCCGTGGCCGCGCAGCTCGCGCATCCGCTCGTACTCGGCCGCGGCCCACGGTTCGTTTTCCATGCGGTGGCGGATCTTCTCCGCATCCTCGGCCGTCCACAGGATGAAGGGCCGCTCGGCCGCGCCGGCCAGCGCGGCCGGGGCGCTGATGGCGATGGCAATGGCGAGCACGGCAAGGCCGATGGTGCGCATGGTAAACTCCTTCAGAAAACGCGGGCGGTTCATGGCCGCAATGCGGCCGCTGCCTCAACGCTCAGTGCTCAGCGCTCGACGGGCAACTGATGCACCCGGAAATCATCGAAGTAGCCCTTGCCCTCGCCGATGACCACGAAGCGCACGTTCATGGGGTTGCCGTGGGGGGCGCCCTTGAACTCGACGCTCACCTTGCGCCAACCTTCGCCGTGGCGGACCGACTCGGTGCGGTGGGTGCCGATGCCTTCGCCATCCAGAAGCTGCCGCGGTGTGAGTCCCAGCGCCGGGGTGGGGATGATGAAGGCCTCGGTGTCCTCGCCCTCGACCTTCACCCAGCACTCCAGCCGGTAGGGGCGGTTGGGCAGAAAGCGCGTATGGGCGCGGTCGCGGGGGAAGAAGCGGAAGTCGACGAACTGCTCACCGGTCATGCCATCGACCTCGAGCGAGCGCTCGCCGCTGCGCGCATGGCGCGTGCTGATGCGGCAGTTCTGGCCGGTGTCGATGCCGTGGGTTCGGTCGGGCTGGAAGCCGCGCTCGGTGGTGCCCGCGGGCAGGGGCTGGTCCTCGAAGTCCTCACCGTCGGGCCGGATGAGAATGACACGGCCGCGATCGTTGACCTGCCGCGCCTTGTCGATGATGTGCTCGACGACCTCCGGCGGCAGCGTGACGATGCGCTGATGCACCTCACCCGTGAAGGCCCCATCGGCGGTCTGGCGCGCCTCCAAAGGCAGGTGGGGGTGGAAGCCGCCCCAGATGGGGCAGACGCTGTAGCGCGAGCTGCGATCGACCTCATGCGTCAGCGCCACGCCCCAGCCGTGGCCGTCGCGCAGGTTGGCCACGAAGCCGCCCGGCCGCACCGTCGGGTGGTGCGGGCGGAACATCGACTCGCTGTTGTTGGACCAGATCGTGTAGGGCTCGGCATCGGCCCCATCACCGCTGTCGTGGGCAGCGCCGGAGTAGCGGTAGGTGATCTCATCGGGCCAGACCGAGGTGATGCCGCCGGAGTACCACATCCCCGCGTGGAAGCTTTCCGAGGGGTTGCCCCGGCGGTTGGTGGGATGCTCGCTTACGCGCCACTGCGTGTGCCGATCGATGATGTAGCCCAGCACCGGGTCCACACGCAGCGTGAAGCGCGTGACCGAGCCGTCGCCGCCGACATCCTCCGGGTCCGATGCACGGGCACCGCGGCGGGTGACGAAGACCAGCTCGCGCCCGGTCGAGACCACCTCGTGCCGCCGCGAGCCGGTGGCGCCGGGGCTGTTATCGGGAATGTCCACACCGAATCGCCGGAAGCGCGGGTTGAACGTCTCATCGATCCACCCGCGCGTGTCCGCACCGGGATACGGGGCAAAGAAGTGACTGGGCAGGATCGCCACCGGCCGGTCGCCATCCATCACCACCTCAAGCATGGCCTCGTGTTCGACCAGCCCGCCATCGCCCCACCAGTGATAGGTGATGGGCTTTCCCACGACGTGGAACTCGGGCGTGTGATCGGCGAACCGCGCCGGCGGGTCGACTTCCCGCACCAGGCGGTCGATATCGCACGCCACCGCCTCGGCCCGGGCCGGCACCGCCGCGGTCATGGTCAACACGGCGGCGATCACCATCGCCACCATCACGCTACGCAGGCACATGGCACGGTTGCTCATCTTGCGACTCCCATGTTGTCGCCGGCGCGCGGCCGGCAGGTGGGTCGGAGAAGGGTCAGCGATAGGCCGTCAGGATGTTGGCGATCTGGGCGTAGACCGTGTTCTTCTCGGTCTGAAGCTCGCGCTCGGCGGGGATGATCTCGGTCCGCTCATCGTGCAGGGTGAGGGCGACGCCGCGGAAACGGTGGGTGGGCAGGTCGCGGCGGTAGTCGGGCAACTGCTCGTAGGCCGCTCGAAAGCGGCTGACAGCCGCCTGCTCATTCTGGTCGCGCGGCATCAGTTCGCCCTCGACGTTGCGTGGAATGTGCCTCACCATGCGCAGCACATCGCGGTGCCGCTGGCGCAGCGCCTCGTTTTCCCTGTATATCTCGCGGAAGTCCGCCGGTTCGATCCAGGGGCGCTGTTGCAGGTGGAAGTGGAGTGTGGCCTCGACCGGCTCGCCGTCGGCATCGCGCTGCCGCAGTTCCACCGGCTCGGTGCGCCAGGCGACCAGACCTTCACCCTCGAGTTCGAGGCCGGCCTTGGCGTTGGCCTGCTCGACGGTGCCGACCTGCCAGGTGCGGGGCAACACGCGGTCGATGTCACGCTGCAGGCGCGCCAGGGCCTGCTCCTCGGTCAGTTCCTCGGCCTCGGCGGCGCAGCCGTGCGCCATCGCGCCGATGACCAGCAGCGCTGCGGCCAGGCCACACATCACCACCGTGCGGTCCAAGGCCGGCAACCGACTGCAACCGTCACGATTCGGTTCTGTTTTCATGTCACGATTGCTCCAACGGCGCTGGCGGCTCGTGCTGTGTGGCGCGGTCCGACCCCGTCTGAGGGTCTCGCCGCTCCTGGAGGAAATGGCGGGCCCAGCGCCGCACCTGCTCATCCTCATGATCCGTGGCACCGTGCAGGACGCTCATCACACCGTGCTGGTCCATCCGGCCCAGGGCGGTGACGGCCCAACGGCGTACGCGCGGCTCATCGTGGTCGATCAGCCGCGCCAGCGGCTGAACCGCGCGATCATCCTGCACCTCGCGCAGGCAGATGATGACCCGGGCCAGCACGTGTTTGGGCGTCTCGGGGTCCTCGGCCAGTGGGAGGACCTTGCTGGCAACCTCCCAGCCATGGAAGGCCAGCAGTTCCGCGGCGTTGATACCGGGGTCGCTTGCGCCGGCATCTTCCGGCTCCGGCGCCTCGCGGAGCACCTTGAGCAGGCCGGGCACGGCCGCATCACCGATATCGATCAGTGCCGGGCCGATCGCCGCTTCCTTCATCCCCTGCTCGATCTCGGGGTCGGCCAGCAGTTCGATCAACCGGTCCACGGCCTCGGGGTGGTCGATATCGGCAATCGCCCGCAGGGCGATGCGCGGCGTGTTGGGCCCGCCGCCGCGACGCTGCGACAGGTACAGCAGCGTGTCGATGGCACGCGGGTCATTGAAGCGCACCAGGGCCGGAATGCCGTAGTGGTCGGCCACGTAGTCCTGGTGCGCCCGGATGCGCATGGGCTCTTTCCGAAGGGCCTTCATGATCGGCTCGACGGCGCGCTGGTCACCGATGTGGCTGAGGGCGACCATGGCCAGGCGCACATCGACCCAGTGGCGGTAGTCATCCACCACCTCGATCAGCAGGTCCACAGCCTCTTCGGCCCCGACCTTGCCGAACGTCTCGATCATCGCCCGGCGCAGGGCGTTATCGCGGCCATCGATGCCCTTGTAGATTTCCACGAGCTCGGCCCCCATACCGCTCGGGCCGATCCGGCCGATCGCCTCGGCGGCGGGCTGGCGAAGGTCGCTGTCTGTGTCGCGCAGGATTTCGAGCAGACGCTGGGCGGCTTCGTCACCGCCCACACGGCCCACCGCGCCGATGGCCGCAGCGCGCAGGTCGCGGTCGCGCCGGGATTCGCCGGCCAGGGCCAGCAGGGGCTCGGCCGCATCGCCCTCACCCAGCTCAGCCAGCGCCGTGATGGCCTGGCGAACCACGGTGCTGGAATCGGACTCAAGCAGCCGCACCAGCGGCTCGCCCGCTTCCTTCACATCGTGTCGGACCAGGACCGCAGCACAGTGCACCGCCAGGCGGGCATCGGCCCGCGGGTCATCATCCGAGGCGATGGCCCTCAGAACATCGTGCAGCCGCGGGGCGAGCTGAGGACCGGCATCCGGCTCCTGCGGCTCATCCACCACCGGCGCTTCATCGTCCTGGGCATCGCCCATCCGGGCGCGAAGCTGCGATGCCCAGCCGCCGTTATCGGCTTGAGCATCGGCGGCCGTGATCCGCACCAGCAGATCGACAGCATCGCGGCGGGCGCGGCTGGGCTGAGCGGTGTCCTTGACGATGGCAAACAGGTCATCCAGGGCCTCCTGGCCCAACTCGCTGTAGACCGCGGCAACCGCCCGGGCGACCGATTCATTGTCCTCCGCGGCGAGCTGGCGCAGCGTCTGGCGTGCCCGGTCAGAGCCGATGTCGGCCAGCGCCCGCACCGCCATGCGCTGCGTGATCCCCGCCTGATGCTCGCGCTGCTGCCTCAGGTAGCGCTGAAAGGCATTCCTTGCGCCATCTTCATCGCGATACAGCCAGCCGTGCATCCCCGGCGTGACACCTCTGCCGCGGCGCCGAACCTCTTCATCCAGCGCTAGTTCGATCAGTCGCAGGTCGCCCCGATTGGGTCCGCGCTGCGCCCGCTCGCGGTCGCGCTGGCGCTCGGCCTCGGGGATCGGGTCGCGGATCAACTCGACCAGGGCCAGGATCGGCTCGACGGCCTCGCCCGTGCCCAGCTTGCCCAGCGCCTCGGCCGCGCGGCGGCGCATGGCCGTGTCGGGCGCGCGCAGCGCCTCGATCAGCACGGAGGCATGACGGGCATCGCCGGAGCGGGCCACCGCATCCACGATCGCCCCCCGCTCCCGGTCCGAGGCATCGGCGAATCGTGGCACAAGCTGTTCCACACCCTCCGGCCCCAGCCGACCCAGGGCCGCGATCACCGCGTGGCGCACCGAGTCGGGCTGGCCCTCCTCGTCATCCAGCAGCCGGCCCAGCGGCTCGATCGCCCGCGCGCTGCCGCTGCGGCCCAGCCCCTGCACGGCGATGAGCCGGACGCGCTCGCTTTCATCGTCCAGCCGGTCGATGAGCACCTCGAGGGCGTCATCGCCGTAGGACACCAGCGCCTGCAGCGCTGCAGCACGGACATTGACCTGGAAGTCACGCGTGGCCGCACGTCGAAGCGGGGTCAGGGCCGCCTCGTGCGGGTCGCGGCCCAGCGCCGTCGCCGCCGCCTCGCGCTCGACCGAGTTGCCGTCGCGCAGTTGCGCGATGTACGCGGCGGCACGGCCCTCGGCCGTGGCCGGTTCACTGCGCTCGCAGCCACCGGCGACCGTGCCCAGCAGCACGGCTCCGACAAGAGCCGGCAGAAGCGAGCCCATCCGCCCCCATCGGGGGTGCGAGAGACCGCGTGGTTGTCTGTCAATCCTCATCTTCACGACCCCCATGTGTAGTGCGCAGACTGATGTCGGTCAGGCCGCTTGCCTTGATCGTATCCGCCACTTTCATCAGTCGATAGTAGCGGACCCGGCGGTCGGCCTCGATGCGGACCAATGTGTCCGGCTGCTCGGAGGCGACTGCTTCAAGCATCCGGCCCAGGTCCTCGACGTGGATGGGTACCTGTCTGCCATCCTCATCAAGCAGAACTTCGCCGTCGGCGGCAAGGGTGATGATGATGGGCCGCTCGACGCGCGGCGGGGCCACCGCTTCCTGGGCCCGTTGCCCCCCTCGATCGGCTGACTCTTCGACCTCGGCCGCCCCTTTGACCGCGTAGCGGATGTTGTCCAGGCCATACAGGTGCAGCGTGTCCACAACATTCATCAGGTGGTAGTGCCTTACCCGTGGGTCGACATCCAGGTGGATGAGGGCCTGCGGGTCCTCGGCCGCGATGCGGGCCAGCACTGCGACAAGCTCGCGCCTCGACACCGGCGCTTCGCCGCGATGGGCGGCGCCATCGTCAAGGTACCGGTCGCCATCCTCTGTCAGACTGATGACCGCCGCGGGCGCCGACCCGGCACTCAGCAAGGGTGGGACCGGGCCCACCGCAGACGGCGACAGATCACCCTGCGCATCGGCTGCACCAACTGAAGCGCGACCCTGCGCATCGCCCGGTTCACCCGATTCGGCCGGCCGGGCGGCATCGGCGCCATCGCCGCCGCGGCAGCCGCCGGAACCGATGCCCGCCAGCGCCAGGACGAGCAGGACAAGCATGAGCGGCGCCACCGGCCGTGTCCGGCGGCGGCGGTCAGTCGTGCTCATCGTGGACCCCGTGGGCACTGCGCATGTGCATGTTGTCCAGGCCGTAGAGGTGCAGTGCATCGGCGATGTCCATCAGGTGGTAGTATCGCACGCGGCGGTCGATATCCAGCCGGATGACCATGTCCGGGTCCTCGGCGGCGACGTTGGCCAGCACGTCCATCAGGTCCCGGCGCGTCACGGGCGCCTGGTTGCGGTGCAGGTGGCCATCATCGAGGTAGCGGTCGCCGTCGGCGGTGATGGTGATGATCAGCTCATCCTCGTAGCGCGCATCGCGCGAGTGGGCCGCCTGGGGCAACTCGATGGGAATCTCCTTGTGCGGCTTCTTCAGGCTGGCGGTGACCAGGAAGAAGATCAGCAGCAGGAAGACCATGTCGATCAGCGGCGCCATGGGAACGCTGGAGTCCTGGTCGTCGGTGTCACGCCTTATCATCGAAAGTCTCCTGGTTCGGGTCTTGATTCATTGGGGCCCGAAGGCCCGTCCGGGGGACCGCTTCGGGCCCTTCCGGGGGGGGTTACGGTCCGGTCGGGATGCCGCGGGTCAGGTCGCGGTCCTCGTAGGTCATCAGGATCACCGAGAACCCCGTCGTGCCGGGGGCGTTCTCGAGCTTGAACAGCAGCCGGTTGATGCCCTTTCGCAGGGGTACCACGCGGAAGTTGTGCGCGGTGAAGGGAACCCAGGGCTGCATCTCGGGCGGGCTCTGCCACACGCGGCGGCCATTGAGCCAGCAGACACCGAAGTCGTCGCTGGCGAACGAGGCCAGCACTTCGCGGTCCTGATCCGAGTGAATCTCGGTGTAGAAGTACCAGATCGCCCACTCGGCATTGTCCACCACGTAGGGCTCGAAGCGCAGCCCGCGCTCGAGGAAGGTGGTGTCCACTCGCCGGTACTTCCAGCGCAGCTCGCGCCCGTCGCGGCCCTCGTAGACGGCATCGAGGTCCACCGGCTC
>PUMS01000293.1 GCA_003551485.1 Phycisphaeraceae bacterium
ATGCGGCGGGTGCGGCCGGTCACCGCCCGGGCCCTGCTGGCCGAGGCACGGGCGATCCACAGCGAGGATGCCGACATGTGCCACCGCATCGGCGAGCACGGCCTGCGGCTGATCGAGCAGGTCGCGGCCAGTCGCGCCGGCCGGCCGGTGCGCATCCTCACCCACTGCAACGCCGGGGCGCTGGCCACCGGCGGCATCGGCACGGCCACCGCGCCGATGTACCTGGCCCACCAGCGCGGCAGGGCGATCGAGGTCTTCGCCGATGAGACCCGTCCACTTCTCCAGGGCGCCCGCCTGACGGCGTGGGAACTGGCCGCGGCGGGGATCGACGTGACCGTGATCTGTGACGGCATGGCCGCATCGCTCATGCGCGCAGGGAAGGTGGACATGGTCATCACCGGCACCGACCGGGTGGCGGCCAACGGGGATGTGGCCAACAAGATCGGCACCTACGCCCTGGCCGTGTGCGCCCGGCACCACGAAGTGCCCTTCTTCGTCGCCGCGCCGAGATCGACCTTCGACCTGGCCACCGCCGGCGGCGAGCACATCCCCATCGAGCACCGCGATGAGGGCGAGATCACCCACCTCGGCGACCGCCGCATCGTGCCCGCCGGGGCGCGGGTGTACAACCCCGCCTTCGACGTCACCCCCGCCGCGCTGGTCAGCGCCCTGTTGACCGATGCGGGCCTGATCCACCCGGTGAACGCATCCACCATCGCCCGCACGCTTCGGGACACTTCAACACCCGCCGATGTGTCCGGTCCTGTCTGAGGAGCGCAACGGGTGCCACGGGCTGTTTGTCGGCAGTGCAACCAGCACCACCATTGAGGGCAGGGGGGAAACGGCTACAGCGCATCAATCCACGATGAAGGCATCGTCGCGCAGGCGGATGCGGCGGTCGCCGATGCGTACCGTGGCGTCGGCGCCGACTCCCTCGACCTCGATCTCGGGCGCTTCGCCCTCGTGGAGGATGAAGACGGTCCAGACCAGCGTGGCATCCTTCACGGTGGCATCGGACGCGATCCGGCCGCCCTCGTGCAGGAGGATGCCGCTGAGGCCGGGCCCATCGCGGGGTCCGACGCTGTAGCGCCGGCCATCGCCCCGGACCGAACCGGTCCCGCGGGCGAAGGGCAGGCGCCATGAGGTCGGCTGCGGCTCATCCTCGAACGCCACCCGGTCCATGATCGCCACCAGGAAGGGCGCACCGCTGCGGCCGGAGGCATCGACGGCCATGGCGCGGCGGGCATCGAAGCCCGGGTGCAGAAGCGGCTGCGGCCGGCTGGGGATGCGCACCAGACGGTCGGAACCCGGCCCGATCAGCCGCCGCGTTCGCTCATCGAGCGGGCTCAGGTACAGCGGCAGGGCGTCCATGCTCATCACGTGGATCCGCGGCTCGGGGTCATCCCACACGGTCACCCGCGGCCCGTGCCACTGGCTGCGCACGCCGCGGCCATCGACATCCATTATCTGCACCCCATCGAGCCAGGCGCGGCCGAGGCCGTGCAGCCGCAGGTGCGAGGTGGGCCCGGCGCGGTTGTAGTGGGCGCCGAAGAAGGTCTCGCTGTTGAAGTTGGTCGTCAGCAGGATGTCGCGCTCATCGCGGAAGGTCGGGCGGAACACGTAATGGCCCTTCCACGGATCGGGCGCCATCCATCGCAGGCTCTTGTCGGGGTGCTCCGGCTCGACGTCGAAGGGGAAGGTGGCCATGACGAACGGGGCATAAAAGCCCAAGCCGATGCCGAACGTGCCGCTGCCGTGGATGCCCACGCTGCGCTCGTGTACCCAGCGAACCCCCGGCAGCATGTCCCGCGGCACGGTGACCATGGCCAGTGTCCACAGGATGTCATCCATCCGCTCGCCGTCCACGCCCATGCGCGACAGGGGGCGGTTGAAGCGGGCATCATCTTCCCATCGCGGCCCCGGCGTGCTCTCGAGCAGGTGGCCGGCAAGGACGAAATCGCCCAGCATCGGCACATCCACGATGTCCTTGCCCATCGCCGTGCGGTAGACCAGCACGAACGGCAGCAGGCCGCGGCGGATGGTCATGCCCTTGTAGAACTCGCCTTCCATGCACCAGCCCGAGCCGCCCAGGGCGTAGCGCAGAAAGCCGCGCACCTCGCGGGCGCTGCGCTGGGCGATCTGCTCGGCCTCGGGCAGCAGCAGGTCACCATCGGCATCGCGCTCGTGCATGATCGCCAGGGCGCCGATGCCGGCGCAGGCGGCGCGGATGCCGTTCTTGTTCGACCACCAGTTGGGGTTGAACCCGCCCATGGTGTTGCCCTGGAAGGTGCCGGTGGCGCACTCGAGGACGCGCTGGCGGATCTCCTGGGCGATGGCGCGGCGGAAATCCTCATCCCAGCCGTCGTGGCACAGGTCGTAGGTCAGCGCCAGGCCCATCAGCCGCGGCGCGTGGTGGATGTCCTGCCCGCCGGAGGCCCCGCGGTGCAGAAACAGGTCGCGCATCAGCCGGCGGGCCTTCTCGAGGTAGGTGCGATCACCGGTCATCTGCCAGGCGAAGCCGTAGCTGACGCCGGGCCAGGAGAGGAACTTGTCGCTGTCGACCGGGCCGGGCTCATCCACCACCTGCATGAACCGCTGCATGATCGCGCGGCCCTCGGGCGTGGCCTCGGCGCGCTGTTTCATCACGGCCAGGTCATGGCGGCGAAAGAGCAGCCGCGGGTGCTCACCGGGTTCGACGGGCCGGTGGTCGGCCACCACGCCCGGCCAGGGCGGGTCCACCCGGCCGCGGACGTTGCCGGCGACGTCGAAGCGGCCGAGGACTTCGCCGGTGGCCCGGTCGTCTTCGGCTTGCGCTTCGGCCTGTTGGTCATCGGCATCCTGTCCCCGCTGTGCCTCGGGCCTGCCGAAGCGTTCGAGCAGGGCGGGCGGCAGGTCGCGGCGGGGGGGCTGGGCACCGGGCGGCGGGCCCCGGCGCGGGGCCACCGGCCGGGGCGTGTCGATCTGCGTGAACCGGCCGCGGTAGCTGCCGGTGAAGCCGCGGCCCTCCTCATCCATCCTCAGTTCGAGCTCGTAGCGGGCCTCACCGCCCGCCTTCCAGTAGTCGCGGCCGATCTCGAGCTCGATCGTCAGGCGATGCACACCGTCGCTGTGGCCCTGCTCGACGATGCGGCCCTCGTGCTGACCGCGGTTGTACCAGAAGGCCTTGCCCCACAGCGTCTCGGGCCAGGCCCCATCGCGGGCGGGCACCTCGAGCTCGAGTTCGGCGGGGGAGTCCCCGCCACCGCCCAGGGCGCCTTCGAGTGTAAGGACGATGTTGCCGGTGGGGATGGTTTTTTCCGCCGGCGCTGCCGGCAGGGCGATCAGCGCCAGTGCGGTCGCGGCGGCGGCGGCGATCGGGAAGGGGCTGTGCATGGGACGACTCCGGGGAATGATGTCGCGGATGGGCGCAGGCCCATCCGCGTGATCGTGGGGATGCCATCGGCATCAACGGCGTGTCCACCGCCGCGATTGCATGGCGGGGCCTCTTGGCCGGCGTAGGGCGCCCCCGCGCCTTATCGGAGCCGGTTGGCGATGCTGGGGTGCGGCCATCTCCGCTCCCGGCGGGGCCCTTCAACCGGCCGGGTCATCAAGCCGATGGCGTGGATGAGGCCGCATCCTCAGCGCAGATGGGCACGGGATGCCATGCCCCGGCGCGGCCGAGAGGTCGGCTTCCTACCAGGTCCACCCATGCAGCAACCGTCCGCCGAATCCATCCTGGGACAGAGCGTCCCGGCTTCGTTCTCCCCTGTTCGCTTGGTGGGGGCCGCAGAGCGCTCGATGGTGATGGCACATTCGGGCGGGTCCTGTGCATCTGCCCTCACCCCAACCCTCTCCCGGAGGGAGAGGGGGGCGGAAGGGCCGGGTTTTCAAAGCAGGGGGGTGGCCCGATGCGGGTGAGGTTGTGCATCCTGGCGGTGTTTCTGGCCCTGGTCAGCATCATCGGGGCGCTGGTGGTGTGGCGCGGCGTGGCAGGGGAGCGGCATCGCCAACAGTCCGCCCACGACCTGGCCGTGGTGCCGTTGCGCGCCATCGAGCGGGTGCCTTACCGGGGCCGGGATTCGTTCTACGGTGACATCCAGCCCATCGCCGAGGTGGCGATGCGCTTCAACGTCTCCGGCCGCATCGCGCGCTACGGCACGCGGGATGAGCCGGTGCATGAAGATGCCGACGGCGTCAGCGGCGAGCGGGCGGTGCCGTTGCGTGAGGACGACTTCGTCGCCGCGGGCACACCGCTTGTCTACCTCGAGCAGGAGCGTTTCGAACTGGCCATCGACACCGCGCAGGCCCGGCTCGAGCAGGCCCGTGCCAACATCGCCGAGGCGAAGGCCGCCGTCGAGGAACGCCACGCCGCGGTGCTCGCAGCACGGGTGAACGTGGCCGACAGCGAAAGCGACCTGGCCGCTCAGCATTCGCTGCGCCGGCGCTCGGTCATCACCGAGACCGAACATCAGCGCCAGGTGCGCGAACATCAGCGCCGCGAGGCGATGCTCCAGTCGGCCAAGGCGCTTCACCGGGCGGCCGAGTCGCGCCTCGAGGCCGCCCGCCGGCAGGAGCAGGTCGCCCAGCAGGCGCTGCGCGATGCGAAGCTGAGTCTGCGAGACAGCCGGCTGGAGGCGCCCTGGGATGGGACCATCGCCGCCAGGCCGTTCGACGTCGGCCACATGGTCTCACCGCAGGATGTGGTGCTCCGACTGGTGGCCATCGACCGCGTGCGGCTGGTGCTCGGTGTGCCCCAGAGCCGCATCGGCCTGTTCCAGCGGCGCCTCGGCAGCGAGGTCGACGTCCGCGTGATGGCACTGGAGGCCCGCGCCCGGCGCGACCCATCGGCCCCGTCGGGCGTGGTCCGCGGGACGGTGAGCATGGTCTCGCCCGCGGCCGACCCGGTGACGCGGCTGTTCCGCGTCGAGATCGAACTCGATAACAGCGACCGCCGCCTCGCCCCCGGCATGATCGCCGAGGCGGTCCTGCCCGCTGAGCCGATGCTGGCGATGAAGCTGCCGGCCGAGGCCGTGCGCGAGCGCGACGGCAAGCTGACGACCTACTTCGTGCAGCGCGGGTTCCGCGTGGGCCTGCCGCTGGGGGAACTGGGACGCGAGGGCGAGTTGTGGCTGGGGCAGGTGTTCACCGTCCGTCGGGTGGAAATCGACCGCTGGGCACAGGACAAGGACCGCTACCTGTTGACCGCAGCGCCGCGCGGCGTGGCGGGCGTGGTGCCGGTGTTCCCGCGCGACGTCGAGGATGGCGAGGTGGTCCGCCTGCTGCGCGATCCGGGCACGCTGGCGGCGCTGGCGGCCTCCGAGATCGACCCACGGCAGCGCCTCGGCGATGTGATGCCCCTGGAAGATGATCCGCTCGAGTAGCCCCCTCGAGCCCCTGCGGCAGGTTTCCCCCCGCAGCGCCGGGTGGCCGTGGCCACAGCGCGGGCGGCCGCCGGCCTGGAGAGTGCGTTGGCCTTCAGCGAACACATCATTGCCCGACCCCGCCTGGTGATCGTGGTGGCGGTGCTGCTGGCGGCCACCGGTTTTGCCGCGGTGGCCACGCTGCCCAAGGAGCGCGAGCCGCGCATCCGCCTGCCGGTGGTGATCGTGACCGTGCCCCACCCCGGCTCCGACCCGGCGCAGAACGAGGCCGAGATCGTCCGCCGCATCGAGCGCGAGGCCGCGCAGCTATCGGGCCTTCGCGACCGCGGCCGCATCCACGCCATCGCCGCGCGGGACGTGGCGGTGGTGCAGTTCGAGTTCCGCCACGGGGTGGACATCGAGACGGCCAAGCGCGACGTCGAAAGCCTGGTCAACCGCATCCGTGGCCAGTTGCCACCGGCGGCGCGGGACAACCCCGGCCCGCAGGTGCGCGACATCGCCATGGAAGACTTTCCCATCATCCAGGTGTTTGTCGCCGGCGGGGCCGATGGCCGGGCGCGGCGGCAGGTGGCCGAGCGGCTGCGGACGCTGATCGAGCCGATCGAGGGCGTGCGCGACGTGGCGCTGTTCGGCGGTGAGAAGCGCGAGGTCCAGATCGAGGTCAACCCGCACGTGATGGCCCACTACGGGCTGAGCTACGAGACCGTCGCCGCGGCCATCGAACAGGCCAACACACCCGCCCCCACCGGCAGGCTCGAGCCCGACGGCGGCTTTGACTTCGGCGTGCAGGTCGGCGGCCGCCTGACCAGCCTCGAGCAGATGCGCCAGATCGCCTTCCCCGCCGGCGGCGACCGCGTGGTCCACCTGGGCGACTTCGCCGAGGTCTACGAGGGTGTCGAGCCGCCCGAGAGCATCGCCCGCTACGGCGGGGCCGATGCGGTGGTGCTGGCCGTGCAGCCGCAGCGCGACCTGGATGTGCTTCGCACCACCGGCGCCGTGCAGCGGGTGGTGGACCGGTTCATCGAGAGCGGTGAGGCCGGGGAGATGAGCATCGGCACCGTGCGGTCACAGTCGCGCGAGATTCACTTCATGCTCAGCGAACTGGGCGGCAGCGTGATGTACGGTGTGGTCCTGGTGCTGATCGTGCTGTGTGTCTTCACCGGCTGGCGAAATGCGCTTCTGATCGGCCTGGTGATGCCGTTCGCCCTGCTGGCCGCGGCGGCGCTGATGTCGCTTGCCCGCGTCACGGGGCTCAGTCCGGACCTGTCGCTGAACAAGATGACGCTGCTGGGCGCCATCCTCGTGGTGGGCATGGTGGTCGACGGCTGCATCATCGTCGGTGAGAACATCTACCGCCACCGCCAGCTCGGCCTGGCGCCGCTGCGGGCCGCGCAGCGCGGCATCGGCGAGGTCGGGCCATCGCTGGCCACCGCGTATCTGACCACGTTCGCGGCGTTCGTGCCGATGTTCTTCATCCGCGGCGTGTTCGGCGACTTCATCGAGCTGCTGCCCATCGTCGTGCTATTCTCGCTGGTCGGGGCGATGCTGGTCGATCACTACCTGCTGCCGGCGCTGACGGTCTACTTCATGAAGGCGAAGGCGGTCGAGCCCGGTGGTGCCGCCGCGCCCGGGGGCCGGGGCTCTGCGGGGGGCGCGGGGGGCGAAGGGGATGGTGTGGCCGAGGCCGACCGTTACATCGCCGCCAGCAGGGCGGCTCGGGCTTACGGCCGGTTCATGCGCGCGGTGATTCCCCACCGGCTGCTGGTGCTGGGCATGGTGCTCGCCCTGGCGGCCGCGCCGCTGGCGCTGTATGGCAGCGGCGCGATCGGGGTCGAGTTCCTGCCCGAGGGGGATGTGCCCATCGTCGAGGTACACTTCGACCTGCCGCTGGGCTCATCCATGCAGCGACGGACGGTGCCCGCGGCCGAGCGGATCGAGCAGGCCGTCGAGCGCGCGGTCCTCGAGAACGAGTGGTACAGGCCCAGCCCCGTGGCGCCGCGCGTCAGGCCGGTGACGACGATCGGTGAGGCCGGTGCCCTGTCGATCAAGCTCGACACCGAGCACGGCAGCGGCCCGGAGTTCGGCCTGGTGTACGTTGAGCTTGCCAGTGCCGAGCACCGCCGGCGCAGCGCTGCGCAGATTCGCCAGGCCATCGCCCGCGAGATCGAAGCTGCCCGACGCGAGCACCCCGAACTGACGGGCGTTCGCTACCGCATCCGCACGCCGGCCGAGGGTCCGCCCGCCGGTGCGCCGGTGATGCTGCGGGTGCTGGCGCGCGATGAGGTGTCGATGCAGACGCTCGTGCAGCGCGCGGCCGGGATCGAGCAACAGCTCGAGCAGGTGCCCGGCGTGTACGACGTCACCAGCGACTTCCAGCAGCGCACCGAACTGCGCGCCGACCCCCATCCGGCCATCGCCGGCCGGTTCGATGTCACCCGCGGCCAGATCAGCCGCGCGGTGAGCTTCGCCCTACAGGGCGTGCGTGTGGGTGAGGTCGACTTCGGCGGCAATGAGACCATCGACCTTCGCCTGCGCAACGCCCCGGCGTTCCGGGCGGGCGAGGGAGAACTCGAGAGCCTGCCGTTGATCAGTCCCAGCGGCGCCTACGTGGCCCTGAGCGATGTGGCCCTGTTCAGCCGCGATGAGCGGCCCAACGCCATCCGGCGCTACGACAGCCAGCGCGTGGTCCACATCCGCGCTCAACTTCGTGATGGTGTACTGGTCGATGATGTCCGTGCTGCTCTGGCAGCGCGGCTGAACGAGGCCAGCGGTGCTGCCGGAGCGACGGCCGGCCGCCGCGATGCCGCCGCCGCGGCGGCCGGCCGCTACCTGCTGGCCGATGATCAGGTGCGGGTCGAGTTCGGCGGTGAGATGGAACTGCGCGACGAGGCGATGGGCGATCTGGGCCTGGCCATGCTGGCGGCGCTGGCGGGGATGATGATGATCCTCACCGTGCGCTTCAACAGCTTCATCCAGCCGCTGATCGTCCTGGCCAGCGTGCCGCTGAGCCTGATCGGCGTGTTCATCGGCCTGCTGGTGTTCGATTTGAACTTCTCGGTGGCGGCGATGATCGGGGTGCTGGCCCTGGCGGGTGTGGTGGTCAACGACTCGATCGTGCTGGTGGATTTCGTCAACCGCATGAGGCGGCTGGGTGTACCGCTGGAGCGGGCGGTGGTGTACGCCGGGCAGTTGCGGCTGCGCCCGATCTTCGCCACCACGCTGACCACGATCTGCGGCCTGCTGCCGCTGGCGCTGAACCTCACCGGCGGCGGTGAGTTCTGGCAGCCGCTGACGGTGGCGGTGATCTTCGGCCTGGCCTTCGCGACGGTGCTCGAGCTGCTGGTGATCCCGCTGGCGTGCCTGACCCTGGACCGCCGCGCCGGCGCCACCATCCTGGATCCGGCCGACCACGCCCACTACGGCGGCGGCCGGCTCGCAGCAGCGGTGCCCGGCTGATTGTCGGGTGCCGGATGCCGGGTATCTGTTGACACCCGGCGGTGGGTCCGCTTCGCTTGACCCACCCTACCGCTGGACAGGGGTTGCCGGGTCGCTATGATGCCACCCGCGCCGTGGCGCGCGGCGAAAGAGCCTGCCTGGTGAGCGAACAAGTACCTGATGGTCGGCCGGGGGTCACCAAAGCGAGCTTCGAGGCCGCTGCGCCTGGCGGATCGCTCGTGCGCTGGCGAGCACCCGCGGGCGCGGCCGACGTTTCGGTATGCCGACGGCGCCGGACTGCTTAACATTCCCCACTCCCACCCCCAGTCGCCGCCTGCCAAACGGGCCGGCCGCGACAACCTGTGAGGACCGCCAACCCATGTCGCAGCAGAAAGCCACCAACATCACCTGGCACGAGGGCGAAGTCACCCGCGAGCAGCGCCAGCAGAGCCTGGGCCAGAAGGGCGCCACCCTCTGGATGACCGGCCTCTCGGCCAGCGGCAAGTCGACCATCGCCGTGGTCCTCGAGCAGGCCCTGCTGGCCCAGGGCCGCCATGCCTACCGCCTCGACGGCGACAACGTCCGCCACGGGCTGAACAAGAATCTGGGCTTCTCCGCCGAGGACCGCGCGGAGAACATCCGGCGCATCGGCGAGGTGGCCAAGCTGTTTGCCGATGCCGGCATCCTGGCCATCACCAGCTTCATCAGCCCCTACCGCGCCGATCGCGACATGGTGCGCAAACTGCACGAGGAGGCGGGCCTGCCGTTTATCGAGATTTTCGTCGACTGCCCGCTCGATGAAGCCGAGAAACGCGACCCCAAGGGCCTGTACCAGAAGGCCCGCGCCGGGCAGATCAAGGGCTTCACCGGCATCGATGACCCCTATGAGGCCCCCGAGCAGGCCGAACTCATCCTGCCCACCCACGAGCTGAGCGTCGAGCAGAGCGTGCAGCGCATCCTCGACCTGATCGAGCAGCGCGGCCTGCTGGCGCCGTGAGCCTCGACCCGATGCGCCATGGCGAAGGGGTGTGCAGGTCGCCCCCAGCGGGTGATGCGCGCCTTGGGGGCGATGTGGCGCGATGGTTGGGGCCGGTGCCGGTTATCCGAACCACTTCTCGAGCGTGTCGAGGTCCACTTCGGTGAGGCTCTCGACGGCGCGGTGGGCAAGGTGCAGGCTGCTCTGGGGGCCGGTGGTGGCCACGCCCAGCGTCTTGAGTCCCGCGGCACGGGCCGAGGCCAGACCGGTGGGGGTGTCCTCGATGGCCAGGCTGCGCGACGGGTCGATGGACCGGTCGGGGTGCCGCTGGGCCAGGCCGTCGACGGCGGCGCTGTAGGTCTGGGGGTGGGGCTTGGATTTTTCCACGTCATCGGCGGTGACGATGGGGTCGAACACCTCCTGGATGCCCAGTTGGTCCAGGATCAGCTCGATGTCCCGCCGCGTGGCCCCGCTGGCGATGGCCAGCGGCAGCTTCCCCTTCGCCGAGGCGATCAGTTCCAGGGCCCCCGGTATGGGCCGGGCGCCCTGGGCGACGATGGCCTCGAAGGCGAGTTGCTTGCTGTGGCACAGGTCGGCGATGCGCTGCGGGTCGGCGGCCTCTTCAGGCCGACCGAGCACCTCGCCCAGGATGATGCGGATCACATCGCGGTCATCGTAGCCGACGTAGTGCTCCAGATACTGGGCGTAGTCGAAGCGGACGCCCATCGGCCGCACCGTCTCCAGAAATGCCGCAAAGTGCAGCGGCTCGGAGTCGACGATCACACCATCGAAATCGAAAACGATCGCATCCAGCATGCCCCCAGTGTAACAGCCCCGGCCGTTCCACCGGCTGCCGTCCCGTCCGCCGGGAAAAAGGGGGGCAGTCAGCGTCCGCCCCCGCCGTCACGGCTGCGTTGGCGTGGTTGGCCGCCGGGACACGCGGGGCTGCGTACCGGCGCGACGTTGCCCACCGTTTTCGCATCGTGACGGTTAACCCGGCGGTGCCGGTGGCCGATGTAGAACCTGCCGGGGCCGCCACTGCGGCGGCCTTGACAGGGAGCACGCCAGGAGAAAGCCAGATCATGCCCAGACAGAAGGATATTCTGACCACCGGTGAAGTCGCCCGCATCTGCAATGTCGCCCCGCGGACCGTGAGCAAGTGGTTCGACTCGGGGGCCCTTCGCGGCTATCGCATTCCCGGAAGCAAGGACCGCCGCATCCCACTCAATGCACTCGTTAAGTTCATGAAGGAGCACAGCATCCCCCTCGATGGCCTCCAGAGCGGCCGCACCCGCGTGCTGCTGGTCGATTCGCCCTCGGAGATTGTGGACGTGGTGTGCAAGGTGCTCGGCGAGCAGGCCAACTACGAGGTCCGCGTGGCCCACACCGGCTTCGCCGCGGGCGTGGAGTGTGAGAAGTTCCGCCCGCACGTGATCCTCGTGGACATGCATCTGCGCGACGTGCAGGGCGAGGACCTGCTGAAGCTGGTCCGCTCCAGCCCCGACCTTCAGATCTGCAAGATGATCGCCCTCAGC
>PUMS01000373.1 GCA_003551485.1 Phycisphaeraceae bacterium
AGCATGAGAGCGCCGGCCTGTGTCATCGCCTCATCGGTGGCGGCCGGGTCCTGGGCGGTTTCAGTCAGCAACTCGCTGAAGCGGCTGACTCGAGCCATCTCGCGAACGTGATGATCGGTGGCATCGCGTACATGATATGTCCGCTCGGGCTGGATGTGGGTGACGGCATCGGCCGTCTCTCCGTATCGCTTGATGAATGATCGGCCGTCCATCGTTACGGGCAATCGGCCGCGACGCTGCGACTCGTAGGCCGCGCGGTCGATGTTGGCCAGGTAGCCATCGGTGCGGTCGGGTGTCTGCATCGTGCTGAGGATGCGATGGCCCATGAACGCGGCGGTGCGGGTGTCGGTGTAGGGGTCGCCGCTGACCTCGTGGGTGACGCCGCTGTCGATGCCGATGAAGCGGTAGCCGGCCGGCACATCAATCTGGCCGAGGATGCGCGCCGGGGCGCCATCGTGATCGTCCTGGCAGAGAAGTTCCAGCAGCCGCCCGCTCATCCCCGCCGCGGCGGTGGCCTGGTCCATCACGCCGCAGGGCGCGCCCACGATGTGGTTCTCGACGTACTGGCAGGCCGCGGCCAGCGCCATGGGCGTCGGCTCGAGTCCCTCGAGGCTGCACAGGGCGTGCATCGCGGCCACCTCGATCGCCGCGCTGCTGGAGACGCCCGCACCCGCGGGCACATCGCTCACCAGCCGCACCGTCCACCCCCGGAAGCCCCGGAAGCCCCGGAAGCCCCGGAAGCCCCGGAAGCCCCGGAAGTGTCGCAAGTGCTTGCGGAACTCGTTCCCGGGTTGTCCCTGGCCATCCGCGGTCCACGCGTCTGCGTGATGCAGCAGCCACCAGGCGCAGCCGACGATGTAGCGTGCCCAGCCCACCTCATCGCCCACCGCCGCGCGCACACGGGCCGGGTCATCGCTTTCAAGGTCTGACACCGCCACCTCGACCGGGCCGGGAAACCCGGTGCTGGCCACGACGATGCGGTCGTCCTCCCGCCGGGCCGCGGCGGCGGCGGCGGCATCCACCAGCGGCCACTGGCACACGCGGCTGCCGGTGTAGTCGGCAATGCCTCCCATCACATCCAGCCGCCCCGGCGCCCGCGCAACGGCGGTGGATCGCGTGGCCATGGCGGCTTCACCGCGCAGGCCCTCGATCAGCCGATCGACGGGAGGGAGGGTGGCCTGTGTGCTCGCCTGGGACATCCGCGATGCTCCGGTTGCCCCCTCGGTGCCGGCACCATGTTCGTGCCATGCCGACCACCGCGGGGGAAGGATTGCGGCAAAGAAAACGTGGCATCGCGCGCGGCGGGCGCTCACGTCTGCCTGATCGTCAGATCCGTGGTCCCGCCCACCTTCTCCACATCGCCGGCGGCGATCCGGGAAAAGCCCGAGCCCAGTTCACCGATGGGGTCGGGCGGGGCGATCTCGACGATCTTCTCGCCCAGCTTCGCCTCGCCGCGCTTCACCTTCGCCTCGAACCGGCGGCACTCTTCAAGCAGGCGGTCGAGAATCTCCTCCTCCGGCACGTTGGCCACCTTCTGACCCTGCACGTAGATGATGCCGCGCCGGTCGCCGGCGAAGATGGCCACGTCCGCCCCTTCGGCCTCGCCCGGTCCGTTGACGATGCAGCCCATCACCGCCACCTTCACCGGCAGTTCGATCTCATCGGCCAGCTTGTTGCGGATGTCCTGCACGAGCGTGAACAGGTCCACCTGGATGCGCCCGCAGGTGGGACAGGCGATCAGGTCCACGCCCTTTCGCTCGCGCAGGCCCAGGCAGTAGAGCATCTCCAGGGCATCCTCGACCTCGTAGACCGGGTCGGAGGCGTAGCTGATGCGCACCGTGTCACCGATGCCCGAGGCCAGCAGGTGGCCAAGGGGCACGCAGGAGCGGATCATGGCCGTCTCGCGCGGGCCGGCGTGGGTCACGCCCAGGTGCAGCGGGTGGTCGAAGCGCTTGCTGATCTCGGTGTAGGCCGCGATGGCCAGCATCGGGTCGGGGCTCTTGGCGCTGATGACGATGTCGTAGAAGTCGTTCTCGTAGAAGATGTCGAGGTATTCCTCGAGCTTGGCGATCATGATGGCCAGGAAGTGGCCGTGGCGGTTGTCGCCAAAGACCCCGCCCAGTTCCTTCATCCGCCGCTGCTTGTCCTTTCGCTCCACGATCGAGCCCTCGTTGACGCCCACGCGGATGGGCAGGCCGCGGTCCTTGCAGGCGGCGATCACCTGCTCGACCTGCCGCCGGTCGGCGATGTTGCCGGGGTTGAGCCGGATCTTGTGGACGCCGGCCTCGATGGCCTCGATGGCGCGTTGGAAGTGGAAGTGCACATCGGCCACGATCGGCACGCGGACCTGCGGGACGATGCGGGCCAGCGCCTCGGTATCCTTTCGCTCGGGCACGGCGACACGGACGAGGTCGGCCCCCGCGGCGGCGAGTTTGCTGATCTCGGCCACCGTGGCGTCGATGTCGTGGGTGTAGCCGGCGGTCATGGTCTGGACGCTGACGGCCGCATCGCCGCCGATGCGGACGGTACCGATGCGGTCATCCCCGACCGTTACCTGCCTGGTCTTGCGGCGCTGGATCATGCGAGATTCACCTTAAGCTATTGTCTGCAAAGATCTTATGTTTGCCAAGGCACCCGCGGTGCCCGCGGGGGCGCGGCGTGGGCCAGCCCCGCTGCACGCGCGGCGGCATTGGAGTATAGTCGGAGGGCTCAAGACCATGCATCGGGCCGGCTCCGCTGCTACACTGTCAACAGAAGACCAACCTGACCGGAATCGCCTCCGCCGCCCTGGCCCACCCGCCTTGCCCCCGCCAGATTCCCCCGTAGACCGCTAGGATTCGGTCATGAAGTACGTCTTTATCACCATCGCGCTGCTGCTGATCGCCGCCAGCCTCGGCACCCACATGAGCATGCCGCGGGTGCAGTACGAGCACCCGGTGGTCTACTGGGCCACGGACAACAACCCCACCCGCCGCGCTCAGTTGCGCCTGTTCGACCAGTGGTTGCAGCGGGGCGTCGAGGCCGAGGGCTGGCCGAAGTTCCACGTGCTGATCGATGCCGCCAGCAAGGACCGCGACAAGATCGTCATCCAGGGCGTCTCCGGCGTGGCCGCCGACCTGATGGACGTGTTCACCTCCACCGGCGACATCGCCTACTACCGGGAAATCGGCCTGCTCGCGGACGTCAGTGAAGATGCCCGCGAACTGGGCTTCGAGTACCACCGCACCTACGAGGCGGTGCAGCCGGAGCTGAACCTGCGCATCTTCGAGCCCGACGGCTCGGTCAGCCACCAGCAGATGGGCTTTCCGGCCAACGTCACGGTCAACAACCTGCTGTGGGTCAACGCCGACACCTTTCGCGCCTACGGCCTGGAGCCGCCCAGCGGGCCATGGACGATCGAAGAGTTCGAGGCGCTGGGCCGGGAGTTCGTCGACCGGGCCAACCGGCCGGGCCGGCGCCAGGCCTTCTTCTTCGCCGATGATGTGCAGGTCCAGTCGCTGTTCCGCAGCATGGGGCTGTCGGTGTTCAACGAGACGCTGACCGACACCACCCTCGATGACCCGCGCTTCGTCGAGGCGCTGAAGATCAAGCACCGCTGGATTCACGAGGATCGCCTGCTGCCCACCGCCGCCGAGCGGCAGGGCTTCGAGACCGAGGGCAGCATCTTCGGCCCGGCCCTGGCCCTGTTCCGCCAGGGCAACTACGCCATGATCATCGGCGGCCGCTACTTCCTCGTGCAGTTCCGCGACTGGGAGCCGATCGACATGCGCATCGCCGAGCCGCCAAACGCCGGCTTCCGCAACGCCGCCATCGGCGCCCGCGTGGTCACCACCTACAGCGGCAGCGAGCACCGCGACCTGACCCGCCACCTGGTGGCCTTCATGGCCAGCGAGCAATACAACAACCGCGTGGTTGATGATGGCGATGCCCTGCCGGGCAATCCCGAGTTCATTGCCGGCCCCGAGCACCGCGAGCGCTTCCGCTACCCCGAGGCCTATCCCCACGAGTGGGCACGCGATGCGGCGGGTGAGGAAATCTTCAGCGTCAGCGGCGCCTTCGGTGATGCGGCACGGACCATCGCCATCGGCGTGGCCCACAGCCCCTTCATCAACCAGCGCCGGGCCAGCTCGATCATCAACCGCTACGAAACGCAGGTGATGACCAACGAGATCAGCCCCGAGGCCGCCCAGGACCGCATCGTCGATGAACTGCGGCGGGAGATGCAGCGAAGCCGGCGCGAGAACCCGCATCTCGAGGAAATCTACCAGAGCCTTCACCAGCAGCAGCGGCAGATCGAGCAACTGCGTCGCGACGGTGAGCCGGTGCCCGTCGAGCTGCTGCACAACCCCTTCCACCGCCGCTACTACGTCGACCAGGGCTGGGCGCATGAGCCCGAGAACGAGCAGGAGTAACCGTGGCCTTTTCGACCCGCTCCAAGAGAAACCTGGCCATCGGGATCGCCTTTCTGTTGCCGAACATCCTCGGCTTCCTGGTGTTCACGTTCGGGCCGCTGATCTTCAGCTTCTTCCTGGCCTGGACCAACTGGGACCTGCGCCGCCACAACATCTTCCACTGGGAGCCGCTGGAGTTCGCCGGTTTCGACAACTTCATGCGGCTGCTGCTGTTCGGCCGGTTCTGGGAAACGCTGGGCCACACGCTGTTTCTCATGATCGGCATCCCGTTCACCATCGCCGGCAGCCTGATCCTGGCGCTGCTGCTGAGCCGCAACATGAGCGGCGGCAGCGGCCGGGTCTACGCTGCGCTGGTGGCCGGAACGGTGCTGATCGCCTCGGTGGTCATGCTCACCGTCAGCGGCGCGGGCATGGCGGCGATGATGATCCTGCTGACCGGCGTGGCTTGCGGCATCTTCGTCATCGGCTCGGCCGGGGGGACCACGGTCTACCGCACGCTCTTTTACCTGCCCCACTTCACCGCGGGCGTGGCGGTGTTCCTGCTGTGGCAGCGGCTCTACAGCCGCGAGGGCCCGATCAACGCCGCACTGGAGCCGCCGCTGGAGGCTCTCACGGGCGTCGTCCGCGGGACGCCCGAGTGGCTTTACCAGGGACTGACGGTCCTGCTGCTGGCCGGTGCGATGGGGCTGTTGATCTTCGGCGCGCGCCGGCTGTGGCGGATGTGGGATGAGGGGGAACTGGTGCCCGGCGGTGTCTATATGCCGGCGCTTTTCCTGGTTTTGCCCTTCGCCCTGGCAGCACCGCTGGGGTGGCTGCCGGAGAATTTGCTGGCATGGCTGCTCGAGACACTGCTGCGTAACACGGTCAGCTTCCAGTGGCTGCCGGCGGACATGCTCGCGTGGGTGCTGATGGCGGCGGCACTTGCCATCGCCCTGACTTACATCGCTCCGGTCTCCTTCAACTCGCCAAGCTTCACCGCCGCGCCCGGGGACGGGGTGGGTTCGGCACTGCTGCTTTCGCTGGCGCTGATGACCGGCCAGTTCGTGCTGATCGGCCTGGGGCTGGTGTTCAACAACCTGCCCGACATGGCACGCATCGAGGATGGCCTGACGCCGCCGGAGTGGCTGACCAGCACCGCCTGGGCCAAGCCGGCGCTGATGATCATGGGCTTCTGGGCCGGTGTGGGCTCGAACAACATGCTGTTGTACCTGGCCGGCCTCTCGAACGTGCCGCAGGACCTCTACGAGGCCGCCGACATCGACGGCGCCTCGCGGATGCAGAAGTTCTGGCACGTGACCTGGCCGCAGCTTGCCCCCACCACCTTCTTCATCGCCATCATGAGCGTCATCGGCGGGCTTCAGGCCGGCTTCGAGATGGTGCGCACCATGACACAGGGCGAGGCGGGCACCACCGTGCTGGCCTACTACATCTACATCGAGGGCTTCGAGGAAGGGCGGCTGGGCTATGCCTCGGCATTGGCCTGGGCGCTGTTCGTGCTGGTCTTCGTCGTGACACTGTTCAACTGGAGGTTCGGCAACCGGTATGTCAACGACTGACCCAACCCCCGGAAGCCCCAAAAGCCCCGGAAGCCGTGGAACCGCAGGCTCCGCCCCGGGAAGCGCTGCGCCCGGCAGCCCGACGGCAACGCCGGGCACGACCGGACCCGGCGCCGTGTTGCCCCCCGGTCCCGGTGGCCCGACCCCGCCGCGCTTGCGCTACCGCAGCACCGCCCGCGATGTGGGCTCGCTTTTCCGCACGGTGGGTCTGCACGTGATGCTCACGGCCATGTGCTTCACCATGGTCCTGCCGTTCATCTGGATGACGCTGACCAGCCTCAAGCCCCAGGGCCAGGTGGCCGACCCCAACTGGATTCCCGAGGTCGACCCCCACCTGCGCCCCGGACACGTGCGCGACCCCGACCGCTGGGTGCGAACGCTCCAAGAGCGCCAGACCGCGCCCGCCGCGTTTCTCTACGACAACCTCTCGGCCGAGGCGCTGCGCCAGGTGCGCATCCTGCCCGAGATCGAGACCATCGACGACCGCATCCACGTCTTCGACCGCCTCGCCCGCGACATCACCCACCTCATCCGGCGCGAGGACTTCATCGCCGAGGAAGCGTTCGCCGATGTGCAGCCCGGCCGCCGTGCTGCGGAGGCCTATGAACGCGCCGATGCCGTGCGCGAGCGCATCGCCGGCTTCGATGAGCGTCTTTTCGAGCCGTTTACGCGGCTGCTGGCCGAAGTCTGGCCCGATGCGCTGCCCCCGGACTACATGCCCACACCGGCCGACGGCAACGGCGATGGCGATGATGGTCCTTTCCCGGCCAATCCCGACGCCGCCGCCGACGATATCGCCGCCGCCGACGATGAGGCCGCCGAGGACCCCGATGAACTGAGCGATGAGCAGGTGCGCCGCCTCATCGAGGCCATGGGGTCGCTCGCCGCCGAGCCCGAACTCGAGCCGCTCGCGCTCACTCCGCCCACCGATGACCTGACCCGCGCCGAGCTCGTCGAACGGGCCAAGCGCTACCACACCTCGCTGCGGCGCCATCGCGGCGGGCTCGAGGCCGAGCTCAGCCGCGAGCGCGGCCTGGGCAACCGCTACATGCTCGCCGCGGCCTTCCCCGAGCTGATCATCGAGCCGCCGCGGCTGCAATGGTTCAACTACCTCGAGGTGCTCCAGGAAATCCCGTTCCTGCGGTATTACTGGAACAGCATCTTCGTGGCCACGTTCGTCACGTTCCTGACGGTGCTGACCAGTTCGATGGCCGCCTTCAGCTTCGCCCGGCTCCAGTGGCCCGGCCGCGACAAGGTCTTTCTGCTGTACCTGGCGACCATGATGGTGCCCGGCCTGGTGATGATGATCCCCAACTACTGGATCATGATCGGCCTGGGCCTGGTCGACACGCTCGGCGGGCTGATCGTGCCCGCGGCGTTCAGCGCCTTTGGCACCTTCCTGCTGCGCCAGTTCATGCTCACCATCCCCAGCAGCCTCGATGAGGCCGCCGAGATCGACGGCGCCGGCAAGTGGCGGCTGTTCTGGGATGTGATCCTGCCGCTGGCGCGGCCGGGGATCGTGACCCTGGCGATCTTCACCTTCATCGGCAACTTCCACAGCTTCTTCTGGCCGCTGGTGATGATCCGCTCCCAGGAGCGCTACACGCTGCCCATCGGCCTGCTCTACTTCAGCGAACGCCCCGAGGACGCCACCCACCTGCTGATGGCCGGCGTGACCATGTCGGTCATCCCGCTGATCATCGTCTTCATCCTCCTCCAGAAGACCCTGGTCCGCGGCATCCAGCTCGGCGCGGTGAAGGGCTGAGGCGCAAAGGCGGCGATCCGAGCCCTTGCCATGCCATGTCCACGCCAGTCCGCGGGGCTTCGATGCTGTTCATCCGCAACCCATTAGGTATGGGGCGCTTTGCGGTGCGGTGCATCAATGGCTGATGCAGATGAAGTTTGTCTCACTCAAAGGCGCGAAGCAGATGGGCCGTGAGGCCGCCGCAGATGCACCCTGCATGGGGCGCCTTTTTCGCGGCATCGCGCCTTCGCGTGAGGCATTTGAATCCGGTGGTCTGCGCACTTCCCGGTCCGCGCGCACAGGGGGGGGGCTACCCACCGTGTGTCGCCAGTCCCGGGACGATCGGACCGTCAGAGTATTCGCCCTTGGGCCGGGAGTTCAGTCGGCACTTGTGCAATGGGTGGACGAAGTTCGAGCGGCCAATCGTTTACAGCGGTCACGTCCGGGCCACCGAACGTACCCGACCTGCCAATCGCATCGCGGGGCTGCGGCATTGGCGCAGCAGGGCCGTGTCCAGCGCTCAGTCGCCATCGCTCCAGGCCGGCCAGGAGACGTTCCCGCGGCGGTTTGGGGTGTAGATGCGGGTGTTGGGGGGGAACTGGCGGTCGGCGCTGAGGATGCGCAGGCGGCTGTTGAGGCGGATCAGGATGTCATCGCAGGCATCGCTGATGAGGGGGCCGCGCTGGGTGTTGACGCGGTCGTAGCGCTGCTCGAAGGGGTCGCGCTCGAAGGGGATCAGCGCATCGAGATCGACCAGGCGCCGGCCCCGGTGGTCGTAGATGCCGCGGTAGCCCTGGCCGTCGCACACCAGCAGGTGCTCGATGCCATCGCCGGTCCAGTTCAGCGGTGTGGCGTGCTGGCAGGTGAAGCCGGGCTGGAGGCGCGACAGGCGCCGGCCCTGGCCGTCGTAGATCGCCGTCACACCGTAGCTGCCCCAGCGGTTGGAGCTGACCACCTGCACACCCTCGGTGCCGGGCACCACGCGGCCGGCCTCGCCGCCCTGGGCGTGGCCCTGCGGATGCACCGCCAGCAACGTCCCATCGCGGGCATCGATCACCAGGTGGCCGGAACTGCTGCCCTGGTAGTGGACCGTCGGCGTGGCATCGGGGCCGTCGAACCAGCCGGCCTGCGAGGAATCGATGTGGCCGCCGTTGGGACAGCCCAGCCGCCGGATCGCCTCCTGCTGCGCCCAGCGGATGGCGCCGTCGGGCCCGATCATGGCGCATCCGGCGAGGACCTCCTCGCGGCCATCGCCATCCACATCGCACACCGACAGGTGCCGGCCGTGGCCCTGACCCGAAGGTGTCTGTAGGTACCAGCGCAGCGCCAGGTCGTGGCCGACGGCGAAAAGGTGGGGGCTGTCAGCGCCGCAGGTGAGAAAGAAGGTGTCGACCACACCATCGCCGTCGAGATCGGCCTGCGTCAATGGACCGTTGCCGGGCGCGATCCGGCCGCGGCCGGGGACCTCGGGAAGGGGGGCACGCTTCGTGATTCGGCCCGTGGTCGCATCCACACGCATCAGTTCCTTGCCGACCACGACAAGCTCGCTCGAGCTGCGGTCGCCCGCAGGCAAGGCGTGGATTCTGTCGCCGCCCGGCCAGTTCGCCGTCCAGTGCACATCGCCATCGAGATCGACCAGGGCATGGGTGGCGCCCTCGGGGTGATCGAAGCACTTGACGATCAGTTGAGGCCGCTCGATGCCGGGGAGAAAGCGGCCGGCCTTGATCGAGGCATTGTGCCGCGGCGACTTCGACAGCGGCCCGAGAGCCGAAAGGTCCAGGTCGGCCGCCACCTTCGGCCGCGGCAGCGATGGCGGCTCTTCCGCCGCGCGCGGCCGGCCGGGCAGGGGGGTATCGGACAGCATTCGGGCAGTGAAGTCGGTGACGAAGGCCACGCAGGTGGCCCGGGCGCCGCAGTAGCCTTCACCGGCGTAGCCGTAGTCGGTGGCGCTGAACAGGAAGTGGTCGTCGATCCACGCATGGAAATTCGACCCGCGGCAGCGCAGCGTCAGCCGATAAGCCGTGAACACATCCAGATACACCTGCGCCCAGGCCACCTCGACCCACTGATGGTCCTCGCGGCGGTACAGCACCACGCGGTTGGGATACTCCAGCGTCAGGAAGTAGTAGCGCCGCAGGTCCTGCATCCGCGCGACGATGCCCGCCCAGGGTGCGATGTGCTCGACGTTGTCCGAGCCCATCCCCGTGGCCACCTCCTCGAGTGCGAAGGTGCCCGTCAGCAGCAGGTCGCCGGGCACGTGCCGACGGGTGAGCAGTGCGTGGTCGTACCAGAGCGTCCAGTTCTTCTGCCACACATCCTCCGGGATGCGGTCCTCGAAGGCGAAGTGTACCGCACGCTGCCCCCTGAACTTGCCCGAGACCTTCACCTGGCTCTTCTGATGAGCCCACACCAGCGGTGCATCCCAGGCGGCAAAGACACGGTCGTTATGGTCGCAGGCTTCCTGCCGGTCGAACAGCGGGCCGTCGATGGCCTCGGCGATGGGCATCTGGGCGATCAACTCACCGGCGGCGAGGTCGGGCAGGGGGTGGCTGGCGGGGTTGTAAAGGGTCATGCATCGGTCCTGGTGTGGCGTGGTGTTGAAGGCATATGGCCGCACGCTGTGCGGCGTTCAGGCAAGATCAATGGCGTAGAGCTGTGGTGAGCCGGTGGCGGCGTGGTTGAAGAAGATGCGCTTCTCATCCCGCGACCAGGCCGGGTGGATGTGCGAGCCATCGAAGTGGTGACGCTTCTGATGCGGTCCGCGGGCGAACACCTCGTGCGCACCGGTCGTCAGGTCGTAGAGCAGCACGCTGCCATCGCCGGTTTCGGGGTAGTCGAAGGCATCGCTGATCACGCGATGCTCGGCAAGGTCGAGCGTTGAATGGATGCCCGTGAAGCCCTCGATCAGCGGCCGGGGCCCGCCGCCTTCGAGGTCGAAGGCCACCAGGTCCTGGCCCTCACCATCCGCGCGGCGGTTGTGAGCGATCAGGTAGCGGCCCGAAGGGGCCCACATCGGGTGGTGGCCGAACTCGCCAAGGTAGCGGGGGTTGTGCCCATCGGCATCGACCACGATCAGCGACTTGACCTTCGCCGGGCGCCACCGCGTGCCCGTGGCCGTCGCCTCGTGGCCCTCATCGGTGAACACCGCGAAGAGTTGACTACCATCCGGCGACCACTTGGGGTTCTGCAAGCGCACCAGGTCCCGACGGCAACGGTCGCGCAGCGGATGCTCGCTGAGGATCATCTGCGTGGTCAGCACGGTGCGTTCAGCGCCGTTGCGCAGGTCGCAAACAAGCAGTTGCTGGCGCGGATCGCGAGCATCATCGGCCTCCTGCGCGCCGGCGCGATGGGCGATCGCCAGGCCCGTTTCGTTGTGAAAGCTGCGGACCTCGAAGTCGACATGCCGCTGCGAGCCATCGGCCAGGTCGATGATGCGTGTCAGCGTCGGCGGTGACTTCCGCGGGGAGAAGCCGACCACGCCGCGGCCCAGCCAG
>PUMS01000031.1 GCA_003551485.1 Phycisphaeraceae bacterium
TATTGACCTTTGGGAAAGTAATGTTCGCCTCTGGTCTACACCCTGAACGGACGGCGCGTGGCTTTGATGAAGCCGCGCAGCAGCGATACAGTATTGTAGCACTGCGGCTCTGCCTCTGCGGGGCTTCTGTGCGGTCTCGTTTCGACGGAAACGGGGCAGCACCTGTTGCGAACTTTACTTTTCCAAAGGTCAATAAACCGGCAATCCATGGAGACTGACAACACGTGGCACGTGACCTTCATAATAAAGTCATCGTCATCACCGGTGCCAGCGCCGGCATCGGGGCCGCGACCGCCGTCCAATGCGCCGAGGCGGGCATGGATGTGGTGCTGGCGGCGAGGCGTGAGGATCGGCTGCGCGAGGTGGCGGCGCACATCGAGCAGCTCGGCCGCCGGGCACTGGCTGTCCGATGCGACGTCGCCGTCGATGACGATGTCAAACGCCTGTTCGAACAGACGTGGGAGGCATTCGGCCGGGTGGACGCGGCCTTCGCCAACGCCGGCTACGGACTGGCCGCGGGCGTGCTGGACACCACCGACGTCCATCACCGGGCGATCTTCGAGACCAATTACTTCGGCACACTGCGCGTCATTCGGCAAGCGGTGCCGTATCTGCGCCGGACACCTGAAGGGCTGCGGCACCTGCTGATCTGTTCGTCGGCGGCGAGCGAGATCGGCCTGCCCTGGGCCGGTGCGTATTCGGCGACGAAGGCGGCGCAGGATTCGATCGCAGGGGCGCTGCGATGCGAACTGCACAAGGACATCGAGGTGACCAGCGTGCATCCGGTGGGCACGGCGACGGAGTTTTTCGACACCGCCGAGCGTCTCGCCGGCGGCACCGGCCCCGGCAAGGTCAACTCGCCCCGCATGATGGTCCAGACGGCGCAGACGGTGGCGAAGAAGATCGCCAAGGCGCTTCGCCGGCCGCGCGCCGAGGTCTGGCCCAGCCCGCTGGCGCGCCTGGGGCTGGCGCTGGCGACTTTGATGCCCGGCATGACCAACGCCGTGCTCAAGTGGGAATCGCGGGGCAAGGATCCCAAACAGCAGCGCGTGCTGCCTCGACGCGCGGACAGTGCCCCCCATTCGCAGCACGATTCCGGAGCGTGACGTTGAGTTCACCTGTTGCCCGAGCTGAATCACGGGGTCCGACGCCGCCGGCGAAGCTCGGCGCACAGGCATTCAGCCGCGATCTGTCGCGGTTGCTGCTGACGTTTGTCGCGGTGGCGGCGGTGGACGGGGTTTTCGGCTCGCTGCTGACCGGGCGGATTCGCCTGTGGTTTCCGCAATGGGTGGACCCGGCGTGGGCGACGAACAGCGATGCGCTGGTGGTCTATTCGCAATCGTATCTGGCGGGCGTGTTTCTCCTGCCGGTGCTGGCGTGGATCATCGACCGCGACTTTCTGTCGCATCGCGGCCGACCGGCTCGCGCAAGCTTCTGGGCCGTATGCCTGCTGACGCTGCTGGTCATCGTGCTCTGGAAGGGTGAGTTGATGCTCAGCCATGACAAACAGGGCGAGGCGGTCGCGATCGGGGTGTTGACGGCGTTGATCTACGGCCTTGTGGTGATCGGCCGCTCGTTGCCCGCACGGCTGGCGGATTGGCCGCCCCGGCTGCTGCTGCGCCGGCTGTTGCTGGCGCTGGCGGTGTTCTTTCTGGCCATGAGCGTGATCGACCCGGTGCTGCAGGTGGGCGTGCAGGGCATGGCGTGGTCGCGCGGACTGGTGATCGAGATGGCGTTTTTCATTCCCGCGGGGGTGGCGCTGTGGGTCATCGCGCGTGCGATGAAGCGGCGGGATGAGGTGCGGGCGAATGCGGACTGACACATGGGGCTGACGTGAAAGCGTTGACATTCGATTACAACCTGGCACGTTGCGCGCTGGCGAAGCTTGCGGGCATGGTTCATGCGCCTTGGTACCTGGCGGCGTGGGGGCCGGTGCGCTACCGCGAGGTGCCGGAGCCGAAGCTCCTCGGCGACGACTGGGTCATTGTGCAGACGCACCACACGGGTATCTGCGGCAGCGACCTGCGGCAGGTATTTCTTGACGGTTCGATGGACAATCCGCTGACCGCGCTGATTTCGTTCCCGCACGTGATGGGCCACGAAGTTGTGGGTACGATCTGCGAAACAGGTCGGGCCGCGACGGAATGGCGCCCCGGCGATCGGGTGATCGCGTATCCCTGGCTGACGTGCGATGCGCGGTCGCTGCCGCGCTGTCCGGCGTGCGAGGCCGGGCATTATCAGTGTTGCCAGTTCACCACGGACACGCACCTGGGCGTGGGGATGCATCTGGGCGTCAGCGCACAGGTCAGCGGGGGCTTCGCACCGTGGCTCGCCGTACACAAATCCATGTGTTTCCGCGTGCCCGAAGGTGTGCGGCTGGACCATGCGGCGATGGCCGACCCGTTCGCCGTGGCGCTGCGCGCGGTGCACCGGGCGGAACCGGCGCCGGGTCAAACCGTGCTGGTGATCGGCTGCGGCACACTCGGCACATGGGCGATGAAGATTCTGCGCACCTATTACCCTCTCGTGCGCGTACTGGCGGTGGACACCCACATGCACCTCGGCGAGCACGTGCGGCGACTCGGCGTGGATGCGTATTACTATCAGCGCGGCCGCGAACTGATCGAAGCGATCGCGCAGGACACCAGGGCGCTGCTGCGGCGACCGCGCTGGGCGCAGCCGTGGCTGCTGGGTTCCGGCGCCGGGGTGGGGGTCGATACGATCATCGACACGGTCGGCACGAGCGCAACCATCGAGGCGGGCCTGCGCATCATCAAACCGATGGGGCGCATCGTTCACGTCGGACTGGCCCGCCGCGCCAACGTCGAATGGACGCCGCTCTATTTCAAAGAGATCACCCTGGTCGGCTGCAACGGATGCGGTATGGAACACATCGAAGGCAAGGCACAGCACGCCTTTGCCTATTACCTCGATGAACTGCAGCGGGGCCGACTCGATGCCGACGGCATCATCACGCATCAATTCGCGCTTGCGGACTATCGCAAGGCGTTTGTCACCGCGCGGGACAAGGGGCGATTCCGTTCGCTGAAAGTGATGTTCAGCTACCAGTCCCCGACGCAAAGCGGCAACGGCCAGGGCACCGATCGCCCCACCAGCAGAGGCGCGTTGTGATTGTTGCTCGCTGGCATGGCCTGCATCCTTTCCGTTTGTCGAGGCGTCTTCGAACTTGTTCCCGCTCATTCAGCCGCCGCGCGTCCGTTGCAATTTGCTGTTGGGGGAGTTGGTGCCAGCGGAGCGCGGCGGCTGTCTTGCTCACGGACGGTCTTGCGGCCGTATGCCGTGTTCCAGGAGGGTAACCGTTCGCGGCCCGTAGGGTAAATTATTCATGCCCTTGGCGGGGTGAGTCCGATAGTCGGGGGTATGAAGGAACTGACCGACTGCTCACGGAACGAGCTGATCGACATCATCAAGCAACAGGATGTCCGTATAGCCGAGTTGGAAGGGAAGATCGCCCGACTTTCCAAGACCTCATCCACCTCCTCCAAGCCGCCATCGAGCGATGTGACCAAGCCAGCCAAGGGCGGCAAGTCGGCCAAGGGCGGAAGGAAGCGCAAGAGGAAGATCGGCGGTCAGCCGAACCACCCCAAGCATGAGCGCGAACCCTTCGGCCCCGATCAGATCGACCGCACCTGCTCGTACACGCCCGGCCACTGCCCCGACTGCGGCGGAGCGGTTGAGCTGATCCCGGGCGATGAGCGCATCGTCCAGCAGGTCGAACTGATCCAGCGGCCGGTCGAAGTGGTCGAGCACCGCGCCGGGGCCTGCCGCTGCACGGGCTGTGGCAAGGTCCACCCGCCCGAAATGCCCGAGTCGGTGCGGCGAGCCGGGCTGCTGGGTCCGCAGTTGACGGCCCTGATCGCCTATCTGAAGGGCGCCTGTCACATGTCCTTCAGCAGCATCCGCAAGTTCTTCCGCGATGTGCTCAAGCTGCCCATCTCCCGCGGACAGTTGGCCAAGGCCATCGAGAAGGTCAGTGAGGCGATGGCGGGATCGTACGATGAACTGCGCGGCCAGCTTCCGCACGCGCCGCAGCTGAACGTGGATGAAACCGGCCACAAGGAGAACGGCTCGACACTGTGGACCTGGTGCTTCCGAGCCGAGTTGTACACCCTGTTCAAGATCGACCCATCGCGCGGCTCGCAGGTGCTGATCGACATGCTGGGCGAGCAGTTCGAGGGGGTGCTGGGCTGCGACCTGTTCTCCGCCTACCGCAAGTACATGCGCGAGTTCAGCATCGTGGTGCAGTTCTGCCTGGCGCACCTGATCCGCGATGTGAAGTTCCTGACCACGCTGCCGGACAAGGCGACGCAGCGCTTCGGCGAGCGCCTGCTGGACGCGCTGCGGGCGCTGTTCGGCGTGATCCACCGCCGCGAGAAGATGACCGAGGCCGGCTTCCAGCGGGCACTGCAGCGCAAGCGTGACGCCATCCTGGCGGTAGCGCGAAGCGCCCCGCGGCGGAGCGAAGCGCAGAACATCGCCAAGCGGTTCCGCGACTACGGCAAGGCCTACTTCACGTTCATCACCACGCCGGGTGTGGAGCCGACGAACAACCTGGCGGAGCAGGCGATCCGGTTCGTGGTGATTGACCGCAAGGTGACGCAGGGCACACGTGGCGAATCGGGCCAGCGCTGGTGCGAACGCATCTGGACAGCCATCGCGACCTGCGCCCAGCAGGGCCGCAGCGTGTACACCTACCTGCATCAAGCCATCACCGCCCACTTCCACAACGCCCCCGCCCCCTCCCTCATGCCCGCCGGGCCGTGAACGGTTACAAGAAAACCAAGTCCATGGTGAAGCACAACGTGGTCCCGGCCATCGCCGGCGCGGGATTGCTGCTGGGAGGACCGGGTGCGGCATCGGCGGCGTTCATCTGGGTCGGCGATGCACCGACAAATGCGATGAGCGAGGTCGACAACTGGGATAATGTCGAAGACCCACCCGCTCCCGGCACGCGCAACACCTACGAGTTCAACCTTGCCGCGGGTGGTACGGTCGATGTGGATGACAACTACGCCGCCAGTTCGATCACTTTCGGGACGGATGCGGGCGCTTTCACCTTCGAGGGCCAGTCGTTCCGCAATGCCACCAGCGCCGCCTCCACGACCCCGATGAGCGTTGTCCAGCAGTCCAGCGCCCAGCACACCTTCAACGTCGACTTTCTGGGGATGCACGATGGCGTGAACTTCTCCGGTGAGGGCACGGGTAACCTCATCTTCACCGGCAATCACAGCATGTTCAACCGCACCTCGCAGATCAACGTCAACACGACGAGCTATCGGCCGATCTGGGAAGGGAGCATCGGCGCCGCTCAAGCCGGCCGCGCGAGGAATTTCGGTGGCTCGGGTACATTCGAAATTGCTGGAGCCGGCACCCTGTCTGCCGCTTCGAATGTGACAATCAACACGCTCCTGATCACCAATGAAGACGGCAATGCGCTGGGCAGTGCCGCAGTCAACGTTCGGAACGGGTCCACCATCGCCGGCACCGGCTCGGTCTCCTCGGGGACCACCACGCTCTTCGCCGGCGCCACCGTCTCCCCCGGCATCCACGGCCCCACCACCGAGCCCGGCAACGAGGTGGGTACGCTCACCTTCGGCAACCTGACGCCGAACCCGGGCTTTCTCTACGACTGGGACATCGCGGGCAGCGCCGACCTGGTGTTGGTCAATGGCCGGCTCGTGCTGGCCGAGACCGAGGACCCCGATCAGGAAGGTGTCATGCTCGGTCATCTCGGGACACCCGGCTCGGGTCTGAGCCAGGTCAACGTCATCGATCTCGGGGCCGTCCCGCAAGTGGGTGCCGTGCTGTTTGAGACCGGCGATGGCATCTTCGGCCCCGATGGTGAGACCCAACTGACCTCCGGCACGCTCAACTGGCAGGTCACCGGCACCGACCTCCACGCCGCCATCGAGGGCAACAACATCGTCCTCATCCCCGAGCCGGCCACCCTGGCACTGATGGGGATCGGGGGTCTTCTGCTGATGAGAAGGCGAAGCACCCGGCCGTAGTCGCTTGCCAGCACGGGGCGACCGCCGACGGCTCCAGCCCGACCAGCCTTTATCCCCAACCGCCCGCGCCCACCGGCGCGGGCTTTTTCATGATCCGATGCCATCGCACGAACATGATCTCAGGCACCACTCGGCCCATGAATGGCACCATTGAGCTCCTCCCAGGGCCCCATCTGCCGACCCAATGCATCCGGGGACACCAGTACCAAGGCTGCGGACCTCCGATCCGCTGCACCCACCGGCCACATTGCTCGCGGCCAGCGGCCGCAATGACTCACCCCGGGGGCTCGGTTATCATTGCAGTGTCTCATGCGGCCGTAGCGTACCCACGAGGATGAACATCGCGGCCGACTCTTCTCCCCTCTCCCTCCGGGAGAGGGGCCGGGGGTGAGGGCAGATTCGGACCCACCTTGCGTACCTGCCCTCACCCCAGCCCTCTCCCAGAGGGAGAGGGGGCCGGATTTTCATTGCAGCCTGTGCAGCCTCGCATGAATGGCTGGCTTGCCCGCCACCGGAGTGACACCATGGCCCGCCCCCTGCCGCATCGACCGTGCCACCGCCGCCTCCACCCCGCCGCGCTGCTGATCGTGGCCTTCACCGCCGCGCCGCTGTATGGCGGCGACAGCGCGGCCACGGCATCCGAAACATCGGATCGGCGCGACGAGCGCGACCGGCAGCGCCTTGCTGTGGTCCGCGACTGGGCCGACCGTGTACTCGAGCAGGGCACCGACCGATGGAGTGGTGAGAACACCCCCCTGCTGGCCGATGGCCTGCACGTGCACAGCCTCGAGCCGGTCGTCTGGCGGCATCGGGGCAATCGCTACATCATCTCGAACCTGGCCAGCCAGCAGAACCTCTTCCGCACACTCGCGGCCCTCAGCGAACTGACCGGCGAGGACCGCTACGAACGGGCCGCGGAGGCGGCCGTCCGCTACCACTTCGAGCACCTTGGCGACCGCAGCGGGCTGCTTCGCTGGGGCGGACATCAGTTCATCGACCTGGCCACCCTCCAGCCCGTGGGCGAGTTCGATGCCGACTGCCACGAGTTCAAGAACAACTTCCCCTTCTACGAGCTGATGTGGCAGGTGGATGCGGATGCCACCACCCGCTTCCTCCGCGCCCTGTGGCACGCCCATGTCACCAACTGGCGCATCCTGGACATGAACCGCCACGGCCCCTATGGCCGCGCGCTGCCCGAGGACATCTGGCAGCGGCCGTTCGATGACCCCGAGCCGTTCTTCGAGGGCGATGGCCTGACCTTCATCAACGCCGGCTCCGACCTGATCTACGCCGCGGGCATGCTGCACCAGCTTGCCGATGAGCCGCGGGCCTGGACCTGGGGCCGGCGCCTGGCGCGGATGTACGTCAAGGCCCGGCATCCCGAAACCGGCCTGGGCGCCTATCAGTACAGCCACCCGCGAAGACGCCGGCAGCCCCCGGCCGAGGGGCCGCTGGAAGGCCGTCTGACCTGGTCGATGTACGGCGACCGGGCTGAGAACCAGTTCAGCGCCCAGTTCGGTGAGGTGGCGCGGGAGGGCTGGGCGGTATGGGGCGGGCGCATCCGCACCATCTACGTGCGCAACGGCTTCATGCAGCTCGGCCTCGGCGAGGCCATGGATGAGGGCGAGCAACTCATCGAATGGACCGCCGATGGCCTGGAAGCGCTGGCCACCCACGCCTACATGCCCGAGGCCAACGCCTTCCGTCCCATGTGGGCCGATGGCACCGACCTCACGGGCAAAACCTACGACCGCGGCGGCTACTACGGCCCCCGCGGCACCGAATGGCAACCGTTGGCGGCGGATGTCGAGTTCCTGATGACCTACGCCCGCGCTTACCGGCTCACGGGCAGAGAGGCATTGTGGGACACCGCGCGGCGGATCGGAAAGGGGCTGGGCATCGGCGACATCGGCCGCGCTCCCGGTGAGGCCGTGGCGATGAACCTGGAGGCACCCGGCTCCAGCCCCGAGGAGGTCTTCGCCCTGCTCGAGCTCTACCGCGCTGCGCCGCACACCGACTACCTGGAGCGCGCCCGCCTCGTCGCCGACCGCATGATCGAGCAGCGCTACCACCACGGCTTCTTCCTTCCCGGGCCCGACCACCTTTACGCCCGCTTCGACACCCTCGAGCCGCTGGCCATCGTCACCCTCGACGCCGTGCTTCGCGGCCGGGCCGACCGCATCCCCGCCCACATCGGCGGCCGCGGCTACATTCACGGCCACTTCGACGGCCACGGCCGAACCTACGACCACCGCGTGATCTGGTCCGCCACCGCCGATTGACCCTCCCCTGCCCGGTGGCCCTGGTCGCACTGTGTCGTCTGTCCGCCGGTACCCCTCCCAGGGGGCCGCAAGACCCGGCTCACCGCCCCCTGCCGCGGCGCCTTATGGCCGCTGGCCTGGTGGCGGGTAGGTGGTAAGATGTTACGTTTGGCCCGAACCGGCTTCCTTCGCCCCGCCGCAAGGCGCGGCGGGGGAGCAGCGGGATTTCCCCGGTAACGTGCGACGGGGGCGGACCGGGACAAGGAAGCAGCAAGATGAACGATCAGACATCCGCCAACCTGGCCCTGAGCGACCCGCAGGCCGATCCGGCATCGAGCCTGCTCGCCGATCGCGGCCATGCCTGCGTGGTCGGGCTCCAGTTCGGCGATGAGGGCAAAGGGCAGGTGGTCGATGCGCTGACCGGGCACTTCGACCTGGTCGTGCGCTTCAACGGCGGCAACAACGCCGGCCATTCGGTGCGCATCGGCAACCAGAAGTTCGCCCTGCACCTGATCCCCTCCGGCGTGCTCAACCCGCGGGCGATCAATGTCATCGGCAACGGTGTGGTCATCGACCCCGAGGGCCTGGTGGGCGAGATCGACGCCCTGAGGGCGCGCGGTGTGGCCGTCGGTGAGAACCTGCGGATCAGCGACCGCGCCCACGTGGTGATGCCCTACCACAAGCTCCAGGACCGGCTGATGGAGTTGGCGCTGGGCCGGCTGCACGGGCAGACGGCCCAGATCGGCACCACCGGCCGCGGCATCGGCCCCTGCTACGCCGACAAGGCCCAGCGCACCACGGCCATCCGCATGCACGAGCTTGTCGATGAAAGGGCCCTGCGCCGCCGCCTCGACACGGCCGTCGAGGTCAAGAACGTGATGCTGGCGGCGCTGGCCGGGTACGTGGGCGAGCCCTTCGAGCCGATCGATGCCGATGCCCTGTTCGAGCAGTACCACGAGTTGGCCCGGCGCCTCGCCCCGCACGTGTGCGACACGATGGAGTTGCTGGCCTCGGCCCGGCTGGAAGGGCAGCGTATCCTCTTCGAGGGAGCCAACGCCGCGCTTCTGGACATCGACCACGGCACCTTCCCGTTCGTGACCTCGAGCAACACCACCTCGCTGGGCATCTACCCCGGCGCGGCGGTACCGGGCGGGACGGTGAGCGAGGTGCTGGGCGTGGTCAAGTGCTACACCTCGCGCGTCGGCGGCGGCCCCAGCGCCACGCAGATCGACGATGAGCTGACCGCCGACCGGCTGCGACAGGTGGGCAACGAGTTCGGCACCACCACCGGCCGGCCGCGGCGGATCGGCTGGCTCGACCTGATGGCGGTCCGATACGCGGCGAAGCTCAACGGCTGCACCGGCATCGTGTGCACGGGGCTGTCGGTGCTCGCCGGGCTGCCCAGGCTGAAGGTGGGCGTGGGCTACCGGGTCGATGGCCGTGAGCTGCGGCATTTCCCCGCCGATGCTGGCCTGCTGGAGCGCATCGAGCCGATCTACGAAACGGTCGAGGGCTTCGAGGGCCCGATCGACCAGTGCCGGCGGTACGAGGACCTGCCGCAGGCGGCGCGGACTTACGTCGAGGCGATCGAGGGCTTCACGGGCGTGGCGGTGCGCGCGGTGTGCGTCGGCCCCGGCCGCGACCAGATCGTCCCCCGCCCCCGCGCAAGCAGCGCCAACTGAGCATTCATGCCCGCGTTCGCGAGTGCTGCAGCACCCGACGCCGCAGGCAGGACAACCGGCGCAGCCCCACCGCGCTGCGATGTGGGATGTGGCTTCAGGAATCAAGCGCTGATGACAACGGCATCGACCCAGACCGATACCGACCCGCGTGCCGAGTCGCTTGCACGCGTGGGGCTGCCCGCTTCGGCCCTGCCGCGCCATATCGCCATCATCATGGATGGCAACGGCCGCTGGGCACGGGCGCAGGGTAAGTCGCGCATCCACGGCCACGAATGCGGCGCGCGCAACGTGCGCGCCATCGTCACCGAGTGCGCCCGGCTCGGGCTCGAAGCGCTGACGCTCTACAGCTTCAGCACCGAGAACTGGACGCGGCCGGCCCACGAGATCGACCATCTGATGCGGCTGTACGTGCAGTACCTCCAGCTCGAGCGGCCGACGCTGCTGGACAACAACGTCCGACTGGTGCAGATCGGCCGCCGCGCCGGCCTCAGTGCTGAGGTGCTCGAGCAACTCGATCAGAGCGTGGCCCTGACCGCGGCCAACACGGGCCTGAAGCTGGTGCTGGCCATCAACTACGGCTCACGGGCCGAGATCACCGATGCGGTGCGCAGTATCGCCGCCAGGGTCAGGCGCGGCGAAATCGACCCCGACGCCATCGATGAAACCACCATCGCCGGCCACCTCTACACCGCCGGCCTGCCCGACCCCGACCTGCTGATCCGCACCGCCGGTGAGATGCGCCTGAGCAACTACCTGCTGTGGCAGATCAGCTACGCCGAGCTGTTCGTCACCGAAGCCTGCTGGCCCGAGTTCGACCTGTCCCACCTCGACGCCGCCCTCCGCTCCTACGCCGCCAGGAACCGTAAATTCGGCACCGTGGACGATCCCGGCGATTGAGCGCGGCCGACACGCAGCCGCGATGAGCGATGACCGATGCAGGGCCCGGCGCCGGCCGGCCCTTCGCTGATAACGGCGGGCCATCCGCAACCGTGGCGGTTCATCGGCGCTTCACCGCTTGTCGATGGGGAACAGGAGATCGGCGATCTGCTTGCACAGCCGGTCGCCGAGGTGGCGGTAGTGGGCGTAATGGCGGTCGCAGTCGGCGAGGATCGCCTCGGGGTCGGCCCCCGCCTGCTGGACCATCTCGCCGCGGGCGAAGTGCTCGATGTCGGCCCGCTCCCACTCGAAGTGGTACTGCCA
>PUMS01000312.1 GCA_003551485.1 Phycisphaeraceae bacterium
ATCTGCTTCAGCCGCAGCAGCGTCTGGAGCACCAGCCCCCGCCGCGCCATGCCACCGACCTCTTTCAGCGCCTCCTGCATCTGGCGGACGGCGCGTTCGTAGAGGCGGACCTGCGGCCGGGTGAGGGTGCAGTACTGGGCCGTCTCGGTCTTCTCGGGCAGGTCGGCGATGATCGAGCGGTCGGTCTTGAGCCGCCGCAGCAGGTAGGGGCTGACCAGCCGGCGAAGCGGCGCGAACTGGTCGCTCCGCCGCGCTTCGAGCTGCTTGATGAAGGACTTGAACACCGATGCCGAGCCCAGCAGGCCGGGGTTGAGAAAGTCGAACAGCGCCCACAGGTCGCCCAGGCGGTTTTCGACGGGCGTGCCGGTCAGGGCGATGCGTGCGTGGGCCTTGAGCTTCTTCACCGCGCGGCTCTGGCGCGTGGTGGGGTTCTTGATCGCCTGCGCTTCATCGAGGATCACCAGCCGCCAGGCTTGCCCGGCCAGCCACGGCTGGCGCGCCAGCATCGCGTAGGTGGTCACCACCAGGTCGATCCCCGCCAGGCCCTTGCCGGGCGAGCGTGCCAGTTGCGCCATCGCCTCGCGGCCCATCTCCGAGGGGTGGACCAGCAGCAGCCGAAGGGAGGGGGTGAACCGGGCCGCCTCCCGCCGCCAGTTGTTCAGAAGCGATGCGGGCACGATCAGCAGCGAGAGCTGACCTGCTGCCGCTTCGCCGTCACCGTCTCGATCGGCCCCGCCGCCGTTGCCGGTCTTGGCGCTGTGGCCGGCGCAGCCGTTGCCGGCCGCATCCCGGCGTTTGAGCCGCAGCAGCAGGGTGAGCACCTGCAGCGTCTTGCCCAGGCCCATGTCATCGGCCAGGCACGCGCCCAGGCCCAGGCTGCTGAGCAGGTCCAGCCAGCCCACACCCTGGCGCTGGTAGGGCCGCAGCGTGGCCTTCAGATCAGCGTCGGGGTCGGCGGCCTCGCCGTTGAGCCGGGCCGGGTTGCGCAGGTCGGTGAGGATGCGCTGCATGGCATCGCCGGCGGTGACCTCGCTCCACTGGCGGACCTGCTCGAGGTCATCCTCGTGCTTGAGGTCGGCCGAAGCGCCGGACAGCAGCCTCATGCCTTCGATGAACGAGATGCCGCCCTCGGCGGCCTCGGCCTCGACCTTTCGCCAGTGCTCGAGGGCCTGTTGCAGCTTCTCCCGGTCGACCTCGACCCACTGGCCCTTGAGCATCACCAGGCCGTCGGGGCCGGCCAGCAGTTGTTCGATCTCCTCGCGGCTGAGTGTGTCCGAGCCCAGGGCCACGTGGATGTTGAAATCCAGCACCGCCTCCGCACCCAGCACCGGGCGGCGGCTCTGGCCGACACTCGCGGCCACCCGCGGGCGCAGTCGCTTGTGCCACCAGTCGGGCACGCGGACCGACAGGCCGGCTTCCTCGAGCGACTCGACGCTGCGCAGGAAGGTGTGCGCCTCCCGCGGCGTCCAGGTCAGGGGGTGGAAGATGTCGCCGGAATCGACCAGGGGCGCCAGCCAGTCGCAGGCCTCGGCGGCGCGCTGCACGGGGGTGAGCAGCTTGATCAGGGCCGGTTTGTTCTTCGCCCCGGCGTACTGCTCCAGCGCCTTGCCCAGCGGCAGGTGCTTGACCCGGCCGCCGGCGCCGAAGCCGGTCGAGTAGGTGGCCAGGAAGGCGAAGGGGCGCTGGGCATCGTACTTGTTCTCGGCCAAATGGAAGCAGACGCGGCCGACCTGGTTCCACCGCGGGGCCCGTTCGGTGAGGAAGGCCTCCAGCCCCCCCGCCGCGGCCACCGCCTCGCCCACCCACTGATCGAGCTGCTGCCACAGGCCCTCGAGCACCTCCGGCCGCAGGTACTCCGCCCCCTGCATCGGCGGAGCGGTGAGGACCCATTGGGCGATGTCGGCCTCGCCCGGCGGGTCGATGCTGATCTGCGTGTTCGAGCCGGGCACGTGACAGAGGGCGGTGAGGTACCGCTCGGCGATGCGCTGCCAGTAGCGAAGGTCGGGCCGGTCGCCCACCTCCGCCCGGCTGGCGCCCAGGGCGAACCACCCGGCCCGCCAGTCGCGCTCAAACGCCGCCCGCACCGGGGCCAGTGCCGCCGGTTCCGGCTGCTCGCCCGGTTGCCACAGCAGGTGGCCTGTCGGTGTGAGTTGGATCTGTCCCATCGGCTCTGCTGCCGTGCCGGCCTGGCGGCATCCTGCCCATCCATCGCCTCGGGCACCTTCAGCAGTTTCCCGGTGCCGGCATCGTCTGTCAACAGCCGTGTGAACGCTTGTGAACGCTCGTTGGAAACGTCAGGGACATCGGTCCGATGAAAGGGTGCAGGGCGCCCGGCTTGGCGACGGTGCGGCCCGCTTCGCACCCGGCCACCGGCCGGATGGACCCGGCGGGATGGAACCTGGCGGGGTCCGATCGAGTATGACCGATGCGGCCATCGGCCCCCGCGATGGGAGCGGGACCCGATGCACCAACGAGGCCGCCCCGACCCGGCATTACCGCTCATGGGCAAGATTCTTATTACTGTTTTCGTAATCGCTGCCATTTCCGCCGGTGCCTTGGCGTGGTTTCAGCATCGGTTTCTTGAGGGCGAGCCTGATATCGCCCTCGAGCACAACCCCTACCGGCCCGCCGAGGTGCTCGGGCAACTGGAAAACGCCCGCATCACCGAAAGCAGCGGCATCGCCATGAGCCGCACCAATCCCGGCCTGAAGTGGACGCACAACGATTCGGGCCACTCGCCCGACCTGTTCCTGGTCGGACCCCGCGGCGAGGACCGGGGCACCTTCCGCCTCGAGCGGGCACGCAACGTCGACTGGGAGGACATCGCCAGCATCGAAATCCGCGGCCGGCATTTCCTGCTGGTGGGCGACATCGGCGACAACCGCCGCCGGCGCGAGCATTACACCATCTATGTCGTCGAGGAACCGAAGGTCCGGGATGAGCGCATCCGCGGCGGGCGGCTGGAGCCGATCCTGGCCTTCGACTTCGTCTTCGAGGATGGTCCGCGTGACTGTGAGTCGCTGGCCTACGACCCGGTCTCCGGGCACCTCTACCTCATCGACAAGCCGCCGCTGCACTTCGGCGCCCGCCGACCCCAGCCTCCCGCGCAGCTCTACCGCCTGCCACTGCCCGAGCAACCCCCGGATGAGCCGCTCACGGCCCGCCACGTGGCCGACCTGCCCCCGATCATCCCCACCGCCATGGACATCAGCCCCGACGGCCAGCGCATGATCGTGCTGACCTACGGCGATGCCTTCGAGTATCACCGCCGGCGCAAGGATGAGCCCTGGTCCGAGGCGGTCGAGCGAAAGCCCTACCGCGTGTCCATGCCCGTGCGGCTCCAGGGCGAGGCCATCTGCTACAGCCTCGACGGCCAGGCACTGCTGAGCACCACCGAGGGCCGCCGCTCCCCCCTGTGGCGCCTCCAGCGCCGCGCCGAGGATGAGGATGCCGACGACGGTGAGCAGAAAACCGAGTAACCGTTCACGGCCGGACCTCGCTCTACCCACCCTACGCGCCACCAGTGGCACCCGGCGGCGCCCCTGACATGCCGATGTCCTGGCACGTTCAGGCCCGGCCGGGATGGAACTGGGGCAGGCGGATGGGCTGGCCGGGGCCGGGGTGGGGTCGGGCGGTGGTCGAGGGGGTCTGAAACTGCTCGATGTCGGCATCGAGCAGCTCGCGCACGCGCCGCTGGACCTGGCCCATGCGCTGGCGGCGAAGGTCGCGGTAGCCGCTGAGGCCGTCGATGGCACGCACGATGGCCAGTGAGCGGGCGTACTCGGCATCGCTGGAAAGGTCCAGCCGGTCCAGCAGGTCGCAGAACCATTCGCGGAAGGCGTACTGATCGCGGTGCGAACCGCCCAGCAGGCGGCGAAGCCAGCGGCAACGGGCCACGATGCGCAACTGCCAGTCGCGGGCGTGCCAGTCGAAGCTGAAGCGGCGGCCCAGCAGCGTCAACTCCGGCCGCAGGAAGTGGCGGTAGCCGATGCGGTCGCCGCGGGCAGGGTCGACCCGGAAGCGGCGATGGTCGCGCAGGTATTTCTCCGGGTCGGTCAGCACCGCGGCGACGTAGGGTTCATCGCGGATCAGCATCACGCGGGCGAGTTGCACCACCAGTTCGCGCGTGACGGCGTAGCCGCGCTGCTCCGAGTCGCGCTGCAATACGTTCATCAGCAGTTCGCAATAGCGCGCTGCGTAAGCCGCGCCGCCCCAGACCCAGCAGTCGTAGGCCCGGGGGACCACCTCGCGGCGGAGTTGCTCATCCACACCGTACTCGTGGGCACCCCGCAGCGTCTGGAGCATGAGCTGGCGGAACTGCTCGGCCTGGTGGTTGGGGTTGAGCCACCGCAGCCAGCCGCGCCGGCGCAGAAACCCCAGCCGCGCCAGCGGCGCCAGTCGGGCGGTGAGGCGGTGATGGAAGATCATGCCACGGGCCGAGCGCCACCGCACAGCGGCAACCTTCCGCTTGAGCGTCTGACGTGGCGACTCTTCGCGCTGCATCGCGGCGTGGAGGCAGTCGGGGTCCACCGCCAGGGTTCGGCCGAGCGAAAAGGCCCGCAGGTTGCGCGCCGCATCCTCAGTCACCACCTTGCCGATGGCGTGCTCGATGGCCGAAGCGCTCAGCGGCAGGTAGCCCCGTTGAAACGCCACACCCAGCAGCATGACGTTGGCGTACTGCTTCGAGCCGGCGAGGCGCTCGGCCAGTTCGCCCACGTCGAAGGCGCAGAACCGCTCCGGGTGCGTGGCCGTCCGGATGGCCTGCTCGAGCTGCTTCGTATCGAAGTCATCACCCCCCATCAGCGCCTCGACGGTCGGGGTCCAGGCGGTGTTGAGCACCGCGGCGGTGCGCTTCGAGGCCACGCGCAGCGGCATCGCGGCATCCAGGCAGCGGGCGGCCTCGAGGATGTCGATGCCCAGCAGCAGGTCGGCATTGCCGTGGGGGATGGTGGGGCTTGAAAAGTCGTGATCGTGGGGCGTGGGGTCCTTGTCCGGCCGGGCACCGCCCAGGGCCACACCGTGGTGGGTGTCGCCGGCGGGCTTGGTGCGGCTGTAGAGCACCTGCGAGATCGCCCCGCCGGTGCGCACGGCGGCATCGCGGCGGTCGACGAACTGCACGTGATAGCCCATGTGGTGCCCGGCGGTGAGCAGGATGGCCCGCGTCACGCCCACCCCCATGCCGCCGACCCCGGCGATACAGGCCCGCCAGGTGGCATGGTGGGCGTGGACCGGCGGCGCCGGCGGGGGCAGCGGGCGGCGGTCGATGCGGGGCGGAGCGGCCGGACCGGCGCGGTGGACGGTGACCCGCTCGAAACTGGGGCAGGCGCCCAGCCGGTGGCACATGCCATCCTCCGTACACCAGCTCAGGTCCGTCTGGACCTTGGGGCCGTGGTCGGTGGCCACCACCGTCAGGCCCTGGCAGCCGGTGCGGGTGGTGCATGCCATGCACATGTCACACACGTCCGTGGCCACGTTGATGAACGACTGCGACGGCACGTAGCCCAGCTCCAGGGCCTCGCGCCGCTGCGCCGCCTTGCGGCGGCGCTGGGCGGTGATACCGCATTCCTTGTCGGCGATGACCACCTTGACCCCGCCCGACAGCAGGCAGTGCTCCAGGGCGCCGCGGAAGCGGCGGCGGCTGGCCGGGTCGATGCGCACGACCTGAAGCCGCTCGGACCGCTTCGCCGGCGCCATGGCCTCGATGAGGCGTTCGATCCCCGCAGCGCCCTCACCGCCCATCCCCCCTGCCCCGCCCGTGGCGTCGGCGGCCAGGGGATGCTGGCCGCTGTAGGCGGCGGTGGCGTTGGCCAGGATGACGAACGTCACATCACGCCCTTCGTGCACTGCCTGCGCGATGCTGCTTACGCCGCTGTGGTAGAAGGTGGCATCGCCCATGAACACCAGTTGCGTCACCGCCACGAACGGCTCGAGCCCCGCTTCCGTGCCGCCGCCGGCGCCCACGCCGGCGTAGCTGTGCAGCAGCTCGCGGTCGGGCCCGTTGGCCAGCAGGGTCGAGCAGCCGGCATCGCCGTGGCAGATCAGCTCCACGGGCTTTCGCTGATGGATGCGCAGCATGTACCGGGCATCGGCAAGGTCGCGGCGAAGCTCGGTGAGGATCGATGCCGTATCGCGGTGGGGACAGCCCGGGCAGAGGGTGGGCGGTCGCGGCGGAGGGCGGATGTCGGCTTCGCCCGCCGCCTCGATCAGCGCCAGCTCCTTGTCGAGCCGGCCCTTGATCGCCTCTCCCGGCAGCGTCGGGTGCTCGCGCAGCAGCGGCACGAGGCGCTCGATCAGCATGGACGGATGCACCGGCCCCTCGGGCACGCCCGGCTCGCCGCCGGCCATGCGTTTGCCGAAGATGCGCGTGTAGACGGTGCCCGCCTGGACCAGGGGAGCGAGCAGCTCGTGCACCTGCTTCTGCACGAAACCGCGGCCCTGCTCGATGATTACGATCTGCCGGCAACGCTGGGCGAACTCGGCCAGCGTGGCCGCATCCAGGGGATAGACCATGCCCAGCTTCATCACCGGCAACCGGCCCGCCAGGCCCAACTCACCCAGCGCCTGCACCAGCGCCGCATGGGCGGCCCCGACGGTGATGAACCCCAGCGGCTCGACGGTGCCGCGCGGCGGGCGGTGCAGCACGCGGTTGATGCCCATCTTCCACGCGGCCTCGATGGCGGCCTCGAGCCGGGCCGGCACCTCGCGCTCCAGCCGGCCGCGCCGTTGCGGCAGGGCGAGGCTGCGCCCCAGGTGGGGCTCGATGTCGCGCTCGAACGTGAAACTCACCGGCCGGCCTTCGGGCATCTGCGCAGCGCTGTTGGCGTAGCAGAAGGCGGTGCCGCCGGCATCGGCCAGGGCCATCGGCAGGCGCAGGCCCACCCACGTCTGCGCCTTGCGCGAGAGGGCAAAGCCCAGGCGCACCCAGTCCTTGATCTCCTGCGGGCAGCTCGGCTCGAGCGTGGGCAGACGCAGCCGCTCGGCCAGCAGCCGGGTGTCGGCGGTGGCGCCAGCGGTGCGGCCTTCCTCATCGTCGCCCCAGGCCACGAGGGCCCCCCCGCCGGGACCGACCCCCGCCAGCGTGGCGGTGGCCAGGGCCTCGGCGCCGCGCTCCAGACCCGCCCCGGAAACCACCACCATCGCCCGGCGCATCGCAAGCTGGGCCCCGTGGGCCATGGCCACCGCCAGCGACTCGCGCCCGGCCACACGGGTGAGGATGGCGTACTCGTGGAGCAGATTGGGCAGCTCGGCCAGCGCGCGGAAGAAACCGGTGACCGGCTCGCCGGGACAGCCGGTCAGCAGATGCACCCCGCCATCGGTCTCGAGGGCACCCTTGATCAGCAACTCGCTGGCGGTGAACACCTCGCGTCCGGATTCGGTCTCGAAGCGGGCAACATGCTTCATGACGCCGCATCACCACCCAGGCTGCCGGAGCCAGACCCCCCAACCCCCTTTCCCCCAGCGGTTTACCTGGCAACCCGCGGCCGGCTCCGGCGAAGGCGGCGGTTGCAGCCCCGGCCCGTATGATACGGTTCGCTGCATCCACGGCCAAACACCCCAGGGACACCCGGAGGGCGAAGGTGTGGCCCGGCAAGGGTGGCAAGCACAGCGGTCTTGCGGAGTTGGCGGGGTTTACGTGGGCCGATGGCCATGAGCGATGCGCCACAGCGCCGAATCACACCCACAATCACCCCAACCCGGACATGACCGGCGGTCGAAGCCCCCCTCGTAAGCCGCTGACCAGGCCATCGGCGCTATGCTACATGGCGTTCGCCCCGCCGCCCATGCATCAGGACGACCGCCGGGACGACTTCACCGGCGGCCGCGATGGCGGTTCACTGCGACCGGCAGGAGAGGGGGCGCGACGGGAAGTGAGCGGGTTGGCATTCTGCTGCCGGACCTGACGGCGCTGCTGGGCGGCTTCGAGGTACTCCTGACGCAGCGCCCGGCATTGGCGCACCCGGTCGTGCAGTTCGATGTGGTTGCGGCGGTGGAAAGCCAGCGCGCCCAGGATGGCGGTGACCATCAGATAGATCAGCACGATGGCCAGCGGCCAGGGGCTTGTAAGCAGCGCTTCGAGCATCCTATCCCCCGGCATCGGCCAGATGCCCCCGCAGGTTGACCGCCGAAACCGCGCGCCGGGCGGCGCAGGCCCCGGTGTCACCGGCCCGCGCGGCGGGGATCAGGTTCCGAACAGCGGCGAGGCCTCATCGGCGTCCTCGCCTTCGCTGTCGCCGTTGGCTTTGCCCTCTTTCGTTCGCGCCTGCCTGCTGCGGCTTGCCCCGGCGCCCTCGCCGCCGGACTCCCCGCTCCACTTGTGGCGTTTGGGCAGGGCCTCCTCGCCGGCTTCAAGGGCGAGTTGCATGGGCGAAGGGCCATCGTCGTCGAGCACCTCGGTGTTGAAAATGCGCTCCAGCGCCTTCGCCGCGTAGTCGTTGCTCAGTTCACAGCCGGTCCACTTGCGGCCGAAGCGTCGGGCGACGACCAGGGTCGTACCGCTGCCGGTGAAGGGGTCGAAGACGATCTGACCGCGGTCGCTGGAGACCTTGATGATGCGCTCCAGCAGCGCCTCGGGAAGCTGGCAGGGGTGCCAGCCGACGCGCTCGCTGAACGTGCCGCACAGGCGCGACTGATACCAGGTGTCCATCTCCGGCGAGAGGTAGTACCGACCCACCTCGCCCACCATCGCCTGCGGCCGCAGGTACCAGGTGTCATCGGGCAGCTTGCCCGTGGGGTTGGCCCGGCGGTCGCCGTAGGTGGTCTGGCGGGCGCTGGGGATGGCGATGGCCTCGCGGTTGAAGGTGAACGGCGGGTCCTTGGTGATTTCGGTGGTGTAGCGGCAGGCATCGGAGCCGACGCAGTAGAACAGGTGGGCGTGGCTGCGGTTGAACTTGAGCTTGCAGTTCTGCCCGAAGGTGTAGTGCCAGATGATCCAGTTGCGGAAGGCCAGCTTATTCTGGCGCTCGAGCGTCTTCAGGTGCAGCCGGGCCTCGGCGGCGTACTCATCGCCGATGAGGATGTAGAAGCTGCCGCGCGGCTTGAGCAGCCGGGCGCACTGGCTGATCCAGCGGCGGGTCCACTCGACGTACTCCTCATCGCTGCGGCGGTCATCGTAGGTGTCGTAGTCGTAGCCGATGTTGTAGGGCGGGTCGGCGAAGATCAGGTCCACGCTCTGGTCCGGAAAGGCGGCCATCTGCTCGATGCAGTCGCCCACGGCGATGTCGTGGATGGGCAGGCGCGTCCGGGCGGGGGCGTCGGTCTGCTCGACGGTCCGTGTCGTGTCTTTCCTCATCATGGTGGGGGATTGTAATGGCGATCCGGGATGGGCCGTGAAGATGGGGAAAACCTGTCCGTTGCTGTCCTCCGGCCGCCCGCACCTGCGCGGAGAGAGGGACCGAGGACGTGCAGAAGACTCTCAAGCCTTCTGGCTGCTCATGCCGATCTCCGGGACACGGGGACCGGATGCCCCGGCGCCGCAGCCGCCCGTGGCATCCGGCGCCCGGCGAAAAACGCAAAACGGTGCCCGCGGCGGCACTTGCCGTCTGCGCATGGGGCTCTATACTCAAGAAAGACCGTCCCTGTGGATGGTCAAATCCGATTCGTGTGGCCGGCCCCGGCGGTGCCGGGCCGCGGCCGTATCAGGACAGGATCACCCCCAATGCCTCACATTATCGCCGAGCCGTGCATCGGAACCAAGGACACCGCCTGCGTCGATGTCTGCCCCGTCGATTGCATCCATCCGACCAAGGATGACCCCGACTTCGAAGACGAGGAGATGCTCTACATCGACCCCGACACGTGCATCGACTGCGGCCTGTGCGTGGATGAGTGCCCGGTGAACGCCATCTTCCCCGAGGAAGACCTCCCCGAGGAATGGCACCCCTTCATCGAGCGCAATGCGGCCTACTACCAGAAGCAGACCTGACCCACGCCCCAGCCCGGATGCCACCGCGCAGGGTGGGTCAAGCGAAGCGGACCTGCCGCCGCGTGCCACTGGTGGCTCCTCCGCCAGTGCGTGCGGTTCACGATGACTGCCACGGCGGGCGGCCGGGCCGATGCGTCCGAACATCGTGCGGGCCCTTGGACCGATGAAACGGGCGGCCCCTGGCGGACAAGCCGCCACTGGCACCCCGGGCGGTCGCCCCATGGAGCGCGGCCGTCCCGGCCGCCCCGTGGTCTGTACGTCCCTAAGCCGCAATACGGCCGAGACGGCCGCGCTGTTTACTCGCCCGCTGCCGCGGGATTTCCAAGGTAAAGCCCACCCCATGCCTGACAACCCGCCACGGGTGCTTATCGCCGAGACGCTCAGCGAGGTCTGTGCCGACTGGCTGGCCCGGCGCGCCCGGGTGAGCTGGTGCGGGCAGGATGCCGGCGCGGCGTGGGCCGAGGCGCTGGCCGCGGCCGAGGGGCTGATCGTGCGGACCTACACACGCGTCGATGCGGCCATGCTGGACGCGGCCCCGCGGCTGAAGGTCGTCGGCCGCGCGGGAGTGGGCCTGGACAACATCGACATCGAGGCCTGCCGCGCCCGGGGCGTCACGGTGGTCTACACCCCCGAGGCCAACACACAGGCCGTGGTCGAGTACGTCACCGCCCTCATGCTCGACCACCACCGCCCACGTTCGCCCATGACCGGGCCCACCCCGCCGCAACTCTTCCACGCCCTCCGCCGCGACCTGGTCGGCCGCCAGCTCGACCGGATGACCTTGGGCATCCTGGGCCTGGGCCGCATCGGCCGTCGCGTGGGGCAGGTGGGCACGGCGATCGGGATGAAGGTGCTGGCCAACGACCTGCTGCCCGAGAGCGAGCTTCGGCCGAAGCTGGCCTGTGCGGTCGAGTTCGTGGACAAGCCCACGCTCTATGCCTCGAGCGATGTGCTGAGCGTGCATGTCGATGGCCGGGCCGACAACCGCCACCTGGTCGGTGCCGATGCGCTGTCGCGTCTGAAGCCTTCAGCGCTGCTGATCAACACCTCGCGCGGCTTCGTGATCGATGCCGATGCGTTGAGAGAATGGGCCTGCACCACCGCGGTGCGCGAGGCCGGCGGCGCGGCGATGCTGGATGTGCACGAGCCTGAGCCGCCCCCGCCCGACTACCCCCTCTCGGGCCTGGCCAACGTCACCCTGCTGCCCCACATC
>PUMS01000059.1 GCA_003551485.1 Phycisphaeraceae bacterium
ATCCGGCCGACCGCGACGTCTTCGCCGCCGAACTGGAGCCGGCCAGCCCCGTCGAGCCGCTGACCGCCCTGCTGCTGGAACTGACCGAAGACGTCGACGAGGCCGAAGCAGCCGAAGCCGAGCAGGCCCGAGCGGCCATACTCGAGGCCTGGACCCACGCCGGCGAGGTGGCCATCGAGCAGCAGGATGAGCCCCGCCACCGCGCCCGCCGCGCGGTGGCCGCGGCCCTGCTCGAGGATTTGCAGGAGCGCTTCGGCGCCCTGCTGGAGCAGCCGCTGAGCGATGAGCAGCGCGCCCGCATCGCCGCCGCGATCGCCCACCACCGCCGCATCGACAACATCGAGCGGGTGGGCCTGGACCTGTTCGAAGGCAACCCCCTGGGCCTGGAACTGGCCGGCGTGATCCTGCTGGTGGCCCTCATCGGCGCGGTGGTGGTGGCGCGGCAACGGGTGAGCATCGAGCCGCACCCACGCGGCTGACCCCGCCCCCGGGAAGGCCCCCGGAAGGCCCCCGGAAGCCCCCGAAAGGGGTGAGGAAGCCCCGAAAGAGGCCTCCGCAAAGTGCCCCCGAATGGGGTTGCGGCCGCGGCCGCGCCGGCCCGCGGCGATGCCAGGCGTCGGAACGCACGAGAGCTGACATGACCGGTGAAATGCCCAGCTTCGTCCTATCGCACTTCCTCCTGACGGGGGCGGTGCTCTTTGCGCTGGGGCTGATCGGCTTCGTGACGCGCCGGAACCTGATCATCATGTTCCTGTGTACGGAGCTGATGTTCCAGGGCGTGGTGGTGACGCTGGTGGCCTTCGCCTTCCACCACGGCAACCTCGAAGGCCAGACCTTCGTGATCTTCGTGCTGACCATCGCCGCGGCGGAGGCGGCACTGGCGCTGGCGCTGGTGGTGCTGCTGTTCCGCAGGCGCCGGACGCTGGACGCGGCGGCCTGGGCACAACTCCAGGGTTAGGGCGGGCTGAAACAGAACATGGAACTGAGCACCGTCAAGTGGATTCCCTGGCTGCCGGCCTTCAGCGCCGTGATCTGTTGCCTGCTGTGCATCCGGCCCGCGTGGCGGCGGTACGCGGCGGCGGTGACGGTGGCGGCGATCCTGGCCAGCTTCATCATCGCCATGCTCGCCGCGCCCAGGGCCGGCGACCCCGAAATCCGCGGCGACTACGAGACCGGCGCCTACGGCCAGGAGATCGCCGCCGTGGGCGAGACGGTCACGGCCTTCCGCTGGATTCACTTCCGCGACTACCGCGCGTTCGAGACCGAGGAGGCCGCCGCGGCCTACACCGCGGAGAACCCCGACCTGCGCGACCGGCCCGAGCTCGATCCGGAAACCGGCGCCTGGCGCGTGCTCGAGACCACCTTCCAGGCCGACTTCGCCTACTTCATCGACCCGCTGACGGTGCTGATGCTGTTCGTGGTCTGCGGCATCGGGTCGCTGGTGGCGATCTACGGCGCCGGGTACATGTCGGGCGAGCGCGGCTATGCGCGGTTCTTCGCGGCGGTGAGCCTGTTCATTTTCGCCATGACCACCGTGGTGATGGCCGACAACCTGGTGCTTCTGTACCTGGGCTGGGAGATGGTGGGCCTGGCCAGCTACCTGCTGATCGGCTACTACTACCACCGCCCCTCGGCGGTGGCGGCGGCGAAGAAGGCCTTCATCGTCAACCGCATCGGTGACCTAGGCTTCGCCCTGGGCATCTTCCTGACCTTCATGCGCTACGAGACGGTGGTCATCGCCGAGATCCTCCAGATGGCCACCAGCGCTGAGCACGTCGCCGACTGGCGCGACTACGCCATCCCCTTCCTGCTGCTGATGGGCGCCATCGGCAAGTCGGCCCAGATTCCGCTTTACATGTGGCTGCCCGATGCGATGGAGGGCCCCACCCCCGTCTCGGCGCTGATCCACGCGGCGACGATGGTCACCAGCGGCGTTTACATGATCGCGCGGCTGACGCCGCTGTTCGAGCTGTCGCCCTATGCCCTGCCGACGGTGGCCACCCTCGGCGGCATCACCGCGGCGTTCGCCGCCACGATTGCCACGTGCCAGTACGACATCAAACGCATCTACGCGTTCTCGACGGTGTCGCAGCTCGGGTACATGTTCATGGGCGTGGGCATGGGGCTGCGCTACGCGGTGTTCGGCGGGCTGTTCCACCTGCTGACGCACGCGTTCTTCAAGGCGCTGCTGTTCCTCACCAGCGGCAACGTGATGCACGGCCTGCACGGCCAGCTCGACATCCGCAAGATGAGCGGCCTTCGCAAGGTGATGCCCTACACCTGCTGGCTGATGTTCGCTGGCTGCCTGTCGCTGGCGGCCTTCCCGTTCACCGCGGCGTTCTTCAGCAAGGATGCGATCCTGGCCGGCGTCTTCGAACGGGCACTGGGCTACCACGGCCAGGAGCCGAGCAACTGGTTCTTCTTCCTGGGCTCGCTGGCGCTGGCCACGGCGTTTCTGACCGCCTATTACTGCTTCCGCGCCTGGTTCCGGGTGTTCATGGGCCCGACCGAGTACGAGATGGGCCAGGAGGACCACAACGGTGGTGACGATGCCCCCGCCTCCGCTGCCGCCCATGCCGAGAGCCACGACGATGGCCACGGCCACGGCAAAGATCACGGCCGCGGCGAGGCCCACGAGGCCGGCTGGCTGATGCTGGCGCCGCTGTTCATCCTCGCCGCGGGGGCGCTGTTCGCCGGCATGGTCGGCTACGGGATCGTCAAGCAACTGATCTGGTCGTCCACGGCGACGATGACCATGCCGGCGATCGTGGATGACACCTCGGCGCTGCACCTGACGCTCATGGTGCTCAGCGGGGCGATCGCCATCGGCGGCATCTGCACCGCCGGCTGGTTCCACTGGCTTCACCGCGATGCCGCAGCGCGGGTGGGCGAGCGGGCGGCGCCTCTGGTGCGGCTGCTCTACAACAAGTACTACATCGACGACCTGTGCGAGCGCTACCTGGTTCGGCCGCTGCACGCGGCGGGCGAGGTGCTGTACCTGATCGACCGGGTGATCATCGACGGGCTGGTGGCCTTCTTCGGGTTCATCCCGCGGCTGCTGGGCTGGTCGGCAAGGCCCTCGCAGCACGGGGTTCTCCAGGGCTACGGTGTGGCCATGCTGGCCGCGCTGGCTCTGATTGTCACGGTGGTGATGCTGGCGGTATACGCAACATGAGGCCTGAAACACTCATCCCGCTGATGGTCCTGCTGCCGCTGCTGGCGGCGCCGGCCATCTTCGCGCTGCCGAAGCGGCTTGGCGAGGTGTGGGCGTGGGCGCTGTTCATCGCCCTGCTCAACTTCGCCGTGGCCGTGGCGGTGGTGGTCTTCGCCTACCTGCCGGCGCCCGGCAGCGACGTGTCGCGCCTTGCCGAAGGCGGCTTCTTCCTGGCCGGGGCCGGCTGGCCGTGGCTGGAGGACTTCGGCCTCCGCGTCAGCTTCGGGCTGGATGCGGTCAGCCTCTGGCTGGTGGTGCTGACCGCGCTGCTGATGCCGATCACCATCCTGGCCTCGCGCAGCGCGGTGACCGAGCGCTACCGCGAATACTACATGTGGCTGCTGCTGCTGGAGGCGGCGATGATCGGCACGTTCATCGCCACGGATGTGATCTTCTTCTACGTCTGCTTCGAGTTCACGCTGGTGCCGATGTTCTTCCTCATCGGCATCTTCGGCTCGACGCAGCGGCTGAAGGCGGCGAGGGTGTTCTTCCTCTACACCTTCACCGGCTCGCTGCTGACGCTGGCGGGCATCATCTACCTGGCCTACTTCAACGCCGCCCACGGTATGGGCGATGCGGTGGCCGTGCTGTCGCAGCTTCGCGGCATCAGCGAGGCCGAGGCGCTCGCCTGGCTCCAGACCCAGCCCATGTACGAGACGGTGGGCCGCTGGACGTTCGACATCCAGGCCCTCACCGCCACCGCGCAGACGCTGATGAGCCCCTCGCAGCAGGGCTGGCTGCTGGCGGCGCTGCTGGCGGGCTTCGCGGTGAAGGTGCCGCTGTTTCCCGTACACACCTGGCTGCCGCTGGCCCATACCGAGGCGCCCACGGCCGGGTCGGTCATCCTGGCGGGCGTGCTGCTGAAGCTGGGCACCTACGGCCTGATCCGCTTCGCGCTGCCGATGTGCCCCGAGGCGGTGGTCAACTTCGCCCCCTACATCGGTGTGCTGGCGGTCATCGGCATCCTCTACACCGCCCTGGTCTGCTGGGTGCAGAAGGATGTCAAGCGGCTGATCGCCTACTCCTCGGTCTCGCACCTGGGCTTCTGCGTGCTGGGGCTTTTCGCCATCGACGCCACGCGCCACATCGGCCAGAGCGGCGCGGTGATGTACATGGTCAACCACGGCCTCTCGACCGGGGCGCTGTTCCTTTGCATCGGCATGATCTACGAGCGCTTCCACACCCGCGAGCTGGCGGCGATGAGCGGCCTGGGCCGGGTGATGCCGGTGTGGGCGTTCTTCTTTGTCCTGTTCTGCCTGGCCAGCGTGGGGCTGCCGGGGCTCAACGGCTTCATCGGCGAGTTCCTCACGCTGGTGGGCGCGTTCCTGGCCACCGAGACGCTGGGCATCGGCTACGCGGTGGCCGCCGGCTGCGGCATGATCCTGGGCGCGATCTACATCCTCTACATGGTCGGCAAGGTCGTCTGGGGCCCGACGAAGCTGCCCGAGGCGCACAACCACAACCACGGCGGCGGGGGCGAGGCCGGCGACGAGGGGGGGCATGAGGGGGGGGCGGATCATCCGCCCGCCGCGCGCAGGAAGCTGGACCTCAATGCCCGCGAGATCACCGTGCTCACCCCCCTGGCAGCGCTGTGCCTGTTCATCGGCCTGTATCCGTTCCCCATGCTCCAGTCGCTGGACAAGCCGGTGATGACGCTGACGCGGCCGGCCAGTGAGGTCGTGGCCGCCCGGGTCGAGGCCCGAGCCGAGGCCGAACGCGACCAGGCCGAGCAGCACCTTCAGGCCATCGAGCGCGACGTGGCGATGCAGCAGCGACAGCAGCCCTCCACGGCAATGAACGTCGCCCCGATGGGCGGGCCCTCTTCCCCCCCTCTCCCTCCGGGAGAGGGGCCGGGGGTGAGGGCAGATTCGGACGGAGCTCGTGCACCTACCCCGACCCCGGCACTCTCCCCGACGCAGAGGGAGCCGCAGCGGCCGGATTTTCAGACCATGGCGGACAGGGGTGAGGTTGGATTCGGACGGCCCCCGGTTACCTCCCCTCACCCCAATCCTCTCCCGGTGGGAGAGGGAGCCGGATTTTCAGAGCAGGTGGCGCGATGAACCCGATGGTCGAAAAGCTCGGCGGGCTGGTGCCCGAGATCATCCTGCTCATCGGCGCGGTGGCCTGCCTGTTCCTGGGGCTGATGCGCACCGCGGGCGCCCGCCGGGTCACGCCGCTGGTCGCCGGCCTGGCGCTGGTGGCCAGCATCCTCATCCCCTCGCTGTGGCATACCCTGGCCGGTGAGGGAAACGCCGCGGCCGATGAGCAGGCCACCGGCATCATCGCCCTGCTGCACATGGGCCTGGCCGACACCGCCTTCGCCACGTATGTCAAGCTCATCGTGGCCGCGATCGGCCTGATGCTGCTGCTGGTCGCCGTGCGCGCGCCCGAGCAGTTGCCGCAGACCGAGGAGACCGAAAGCGGCCGCGCCCCCTTCGACCCGGCCAACACCGCGCGCGGTGAGTTCTACGCCTTCTTCCTGCTCAGCCTCACGGGCGTGATGCTCTGCGCCAGTGCCGACAGCCTCATCTGGCTGCTGCTGGCCCTGGAGCTGACCAGCCTGCCGACCTACATCATGGTCGTGACCACCCGCGACCGCGCCGCCGCGCAGGAAGCGGCGGTGAAGTACTTCTTCCTGGGCGCGATGGCCGTGGCGATGTTCCTCTACGGCTTCGCCCTGATGTACGGCGCGGCGGGGACCGTGCAGATCTACGCCCCCGCCCACGCGCCCGATGCGCCCAGCATCCACGGCACCATCAGCGCGCTGCGAATGGCAGGCGAGCCGCTGCCGCCGGAGATGCTGGTGGGGCTGATCCTGGCGGTGGTGGGCATCTCGTTCAAGATCGCCGCCGTGCCCATGCACTTCTACACGGCCGACGTCTACCAGGGCGCCACCACGCCGGTGACGGCGTTCCTGGCCTTCGTGCCCAAGACCGCCGGCTTCGTGGCACTGACGATCCTGCTGGCGGCGGTGGGCTGGCCGCTGCCGCCGGCGCTGGCGATTTTGCTGTGGGTGATGGCCGTGCTGACCATGACGGTGGGCAACGTGCTGGGCCTGGTGCAGAACAGCGTCAAGCGGGCGCTGGCCTACAGCTCGATCGCCCACTCGGGCTACATGCTCATCGGCCTGATCGTGGGCATGAGCCTCGTGGCGGCCAACGGCGGCGCGGGTGGCGGGGGTGGCGGGGGTGAGGATGGCCTGGTGCTGGTCGAGATCACCGCGCTTCAGAACGGCCTGGCGGGCGTGCTGTTCTACCTGGTGGCTTACGGCGTGGGCAACCTGGCGGCCTTCGGCGTGCTGGCCTGCCTTCGCAGCCGCGGCGAGGAGGCCGACACCTACGAGGACATCAGCGGCCTTCGCCACCGCGATGCGCCCCTGGCCGCCGTGCTGCTGGTGGCGATGATCTCGCTGATCGGCCTGCCGCCGCTGGTGGGCTTCATCGGCAAGCTGTACCTTTTCGCCCCGGCCTTCAGCACCGGCGAGGTGGCCCTGGTCTGGCTGGTGGTCATCGCCCTGCTCAACAGCGCCATCAGCGCGGTGTATTACCTCCGCATCGCCGCCGCGGCCTTCTTCGGCGAACCCGAGGCCCCCATCGAGATCGCCCCCTCCGCCGCGCGGCGGACGGGCACCACCCTCGCCGGCGTGCTCACCATCATCTTCGGCCTCTTCGCCGGCGCCTTCGGCCTGACCACCCTGGCCAACCGCGCCGTCGACCTGCCCATCACCCTCTGGCCGCAGGCCACCGAGCAGGTGGAGGATGCCGACGCCGAAGGCCAGTGACCTTGCTGCGGCAATCCATCCCGATCCACGACATCACCCGGTAGGGTGGGTCAAGCGCAGCGGACCCACCGCGCGCTGAGCCTGACCCACCCTGCATTACCGTGGCCAGCACCGGGCGAGGCGACGACACGGCGGCTCAGCCCCGGCGCTGCCTGTAGCGATCGACGGCGGTTCGCAACGCCGGATCGGGCTTGGCATCCGACTCGAGCAGGCGAACGAACGCGTCGCGGTCCCGCACCGACAGATGCGTGATACCGGCCTCATCGACCCTCCGCTGCGCCACTTGCACCACATTGGCCGGCACGAAATCGCAGATCGACTGGCCAGACAGCGCTGCGGCATATCGGTGCCCGGCGCAAATGTCGTGCCCACCCCTGCATCAGGCTTGCGCTTCAACCCCAACGAGCAGCCGGTACAACGGTGCCGGATCGCTCAGGTCGGCCACGGCCACATCGGCGCCGGCGGCCTGCAACTGCTCGAGGCGGTAGCTGCCGGTGGCCACCGCCACGGCCAGGCAGCCGTGGGCGTGGGCGCAGTCGATGTCGCGGGGGGTGTCGCCGATGATGACGATGCGCTGGGGGTCGCAGGGGTGGCCGAGTTGCTGCTCGAGGCGACTCATGGCCAGGGCCGTCAGGTCCGGCCGCACCCGGCCCTCATCGCCGAAGGCGGTGATCGAAAAATCGTCGGGGTCGATCCCCGCCGCGCGGAGCTTGATCGGCACCGCGCGGGTGTAGTTGCCCGTCAGCAGGCCCAGTACCACATCGCCGCGCTGCCGGGCGCGCTGCTTCAGCGCAGCGAGCAGCTCGTGAATGCCGGGCATGACCACCACCTTGTGGGGGTTGCTCCGCAGTTCGCGCTCGAGCATGTCGATGTACTGATCGTGAAAGCTGTCGTGATGCAGGTGGTGGTCTTCGATGCCGTTGCGCGCGGCCAGCTCGGCGAAGATGGCTGGATCCAGACCGCCGGCGGTCTCGATGTCCCACTGAAAGCCATCGCCGAACATCCGGCGGCCGACCTTGTGCATCGCCTCGACCCCCGCCCGGTTGGTGCGGAGGATGGTGCCATCGACATCGAACAGGATCAGAAACGGGTGGGGCATAGGCGGGTACGCAGCCTCCGGAGGGGTGAAGGACTGGCGGCGCCAGCCGGGCGAGGCCGGTTGCCGCCCCTCAGGTAAGGACCGAGGCGACCTGGTAGGTCAGCCATGCACCACTGTAGGCCAGCACGGTCATGTATCCAAGCTGTAGCAGCGGCCATTTCCAGGAGCCCGTCTCCCGCCGCGCCACCACCTGCGTCGGCAGGCACTGCATGGCCAGGACGAAGAACACCAGCAGCGCCAGCGAGGTGGGCAGGTCGAACACGGGTGATCCGTCGGGCCGCTTCTGCGCCGCCAGGACCTGGCGGAAGGTCGTCGCATCCTCGGCCGCCTCTTCGCCCACCCCGTAGACCACCCCCAGCGTCGAGACCACCACCTCGCGGGCGGCGAACGAGCTGAGCACACCCACGTTGACCTGCCAGGTGAAGCCCAGCGGCTCGAACACCGGTTCGGCCAGCCTGCCCACCCGGCCAGCGATGGTGTGCTCGATGCGAAGCTGGCGGTAGCGCTGCTCGATCTGTTCCTCGATGACCTCGGCCCGGCCCGCTTCGCCCGCCGCCACCGCCCGCTCGGCCTCGTGGCGCCACTGGCTCAGCTCCGCGGCCACCGCCGCGGGGGCACGGTCATCGAGCTGGCGGTCATCGAGGTTGGGGTAGTTCGACAGTGCCCACAGTGCCACGGCGATCAGCAGGATGATCGTACCGGCCTTGACCAGAAACAGCCGGGCCCGATCGGCCGTCACCAGCAGCGCCGTGCGCAGGCTGGGCAACCGGTAGTCGGGCAGCTCGAGCACCAGCGGCCGGCTCTGGCCCGGCAGCAGCGTCCGCTTGAACACCCACGCCGCGCCCAGCGCCGCCACCACGCCCAGCGCATACGCCCCGGCGAAGACCAGCCCGCCGGTCACCGGGTCCCCGGCAAAGAGCAGCGCTGTGACCATCGCATAGACCGGCAGCCTTGCCGAGCAGGTCAGCAGCGGCAGGATCAGGATCGTCACCAGCCGGTCGCGGCGGTCCTCGATCACCCGGCTGGACATGATCGCCGGGATCGCGCAGGCATGGGCCGAGAGCATGGGCACGAACGCGCGGCCGGGCAGGCCCACCCGGCGCATCAGCCGGTCCATCACGAACACCGCGCGCGCCAGGTAGCCGGTGTCCTCCAGCAACGTCAGCACGAAGAAGAGAATGCATATCTGCGGCAGGAACACCAGCACCGCGCCCACCCCGCCGATCACGCCATCGACCAGCAGGCTCGACACAAACCCCTCCGGCAGCGCTTCGTCCGCCCAGCCCGCCGTAGCGGCCACGCCCTGCTCGCCCCATTGCATCGGATGCTCGGCCAGGGCGAAGATGGCCACGAACAGGGCCGCCATCACCGCGGCGAAGATGCCCAGGCCCGCCATCGGGTGGGTCAGCACCCGGTCGATCCGCTCGCTGCGTCGACGGCTCAGGTGCCTGCCACCCCGGGCCACGCGCTGCTCGACGCCCTCGGCCCAGTCGAAGCGTGCCTGGTGCGGGCAGCCGGCGCAGCTCGCACACGCCGCCAGCGCCCGTGGCAGCGCTGAGGCGCCCCGCGCGCCCCCCTCGCCCCCCTCCCCCGCATCGCCCACATCCACCATCCGGCCCAGCGCCGCCCGCAGGGCCTCCAGACCCTCGCCGGTGCGGGCCGAAACGGCCACCACCGGCACGCCCAACTCCCCGGCCAGCGCATCGGCATCGACCTCGAGCCCTTCCCTGCGCGCCAGGTCGATCATGTTCAACGCCACCACCACCGGCAGGCCAAGCTCACGCACCTGACCGGCCAGATAGAGGTTGCGCGACAGGTTGGTGGCATCGAGCACCACCAGCACCGCCCGAGGCCGGGGCACGCCGGCCAGTTCACCGCGCAGCGCGGCGGAGGCGGCCCGCTCTTCCGGCGTGCCCCCACCCAGGCCGTAGAGCCCGGGCAGGTCCAGCAGCCGCACCGCCCTTCCAGCGATGACCGCCCCACCGAGGCGATGCTCGACCGTGGTGCCCGGGAAGTTCGCGGTGCGGGCACGGTAGCCGGTGAGGCGGTTGAAGAGCGTGGTCTTGCCCGCGTTGGGATTGCCCGCCAGGGCGATGCAGGGCTGGCCCGCACCGGACCGATGGCGCGGGTGCTGGGGAAGGGAAAAGTCGGTGCGGCTTGTGGACTTCAGCGTCACGGCGGCCTCACTCACGGGCTTGGGCCGCGGCCGAGCGGCACGGGGCCTGTTGCAGGTTGAGTACGATCCGCCGCGCCAGCGCCCGTGCCAGGGCGATTCGGCTGCCCATGACACTGACGATCATGGGATCGCCGGCCTTCACCACGCGCACGCGCCGGCCCAGGCACAGGCCCATCATCTGAAGCCGCTCGAGTTCGATCGCCCCGACATCGACGCCACAGACGACCCCGCACTCACCTACCGCCAGTTCCGCCGCGGTTCGGATCTCGCCACGGGCCGAACCCACTGCGCGGTCGCGAGCGTTGGTGTGGGTGTGGGTCTGGGAATCTTCCATGGTCATTTTCCTGAGCCGGAGTCGCTGATGAGCCCTTGCGGGCTTCGGCGCGAGCGGGGTGGGGGGCACGATGCAGCAGCACCGAGCGGCCCTCTGATGGTGCCTGGAGGCGCTGTACTGGCGGAAGGTTATCGCGGCTGAGACTGAGTGTCAATATCTAACGATCCGATGGTCCTCCATACTTCCGCCATCCACCCGGTGCCCGATCCCCCACCGGGCCGACCGGCCAAACCCCCTTGCCTTACAGGCTCCAGCCATCGCCGCCGTAGGGGGCGGGGTCGGCGTCCATGGCCTTGTCGCGCGGGGTGTCCTGGCCCGACCAGATGCGCCACCACGGCACCGGCTCGGGCGGGTCGGACCAGAAGGGGCTGGCCGGAGCCAGGCCCAGCGGCAGGAAGGCCAGCGAGCACAGGTACAGGCTGC